>JBBSIX010000090.1:0-10860 GCA_038231875.1 Chloroflexia bacterium
ACACCGTGTCGCCGTTCAGCCAGGCAGCGCCCTGTATCAAGCCGCCGATTTGCAGCGACAGCATCATCAGCAAGAAGCCGGTCGTTACCAGCCAAAACTGCACCTCGGCCAGGCCGGGGCTGTACAGGCGGCGCCGCAGCGTCACCGGAATGATGTAGTAGATGGCCGCCATAGCCCAGAAGGAGAAAGTGCCCAGCAAGGCGAGATGGGCATGACCCACGATCCAGTTGGTGAAGTGGATCAGGCGGTTGAAGCCCTGGATAGCCTGAAGCGGCCCCTGTATACAGGTGATAAAGTAGAACACCGTGCCTACCATCACAAACTTGAGCGGCAGGCTTTCGTATATCTTGCCCCAGTTGCCTCGCATGGTGATCCAGATGTTGGTGAGGAAGGTGAGCACAGGGATAAACAGCCCCAGCGAACCGACCACCGCCAGCGTCTTGAGCCAGCCGGGGGTGGGCGTAGAGAGAATATGGTGTTGGCCCACCAGTCCGTAGAAGAAGGCGATCGACCAGAAGCCTATCAGCGACAGCAGGTGGCTGTAAAGAGGCGTGCGGGTGATCACAGGCACCAGATAGTAGACGGTGGCGACCCCCGAAGTGGTGAACCAGTAGCCGAGCACGTTATGGCTGTAGAACCAGTTCCAGGTGACGTCGGGTATCCCTGTAAGGCCGCCGCTTGGGAAGCCCGCGATGTTGGTGTCGGCGCTGGGCATGAGCGGCTGCCACATCACATTGCCGACGAAGTAGAGCATCGGCATCCATATCATCGTGCCCATGATATACCAGAGGGACACAAAGAGCTTTTTCTCTTTGCGCGCCATGATGGTGCGAAAGATGTTATACCCTGTCATCAGCAGCACAGCCATTACCATCACGTCGAGGGGCCAGATAAGCTCGGCGTACTCGCGACTCTGGGTCATGCCGTTAGCCAGGGTGAGATATGCGCCCACGCCCATGACATTCCATAAGATCATGGTGATGTTGCCGAGTGTCTCGCTGTACAGCTTGGTGCCGCACAGTCGGGGCACGATGTACATGAAAACGCCCACCTGGGCCATGGAGAGCCACAAGAACAGCACGCCGTTGGTGTGCATCTGGCGCATGCGGCCAAACACTAGCCAGGGGATGCCCGCCAGGAAGTCAGGGCTGATCATCTCGGTGGCGGCGATGAGGCCGACGAAATCGGCGATAGTCAACCAGGCGATTGCCGAGTAGAGGAAGTTGCGGGATGCGCTTCCCTCCCCGGCCAGGAACCCCGAACGTCCACGCGCATAATCGAAATCGCGTGCTACTGCCATACCCCTTCTCCTCCCGATGCCTTTACTGGACCGTGTAACGCCCGCCGTCTGCTCAGGCCGGCCGTTACTCCCTGCGTTCTCGAACGTTGCTCGGCCCCGCACCCTCATGCCGAGGCTAGTTGCCGCTCTCGCGGCTTATCCGGCCATGCGCCTCATCGCGTAGGCCACTGCCCCGGCGGAAACCAGGATCACCGCTCCAAGCGTCAGCAAGCCGCTTGTACTGCTCTCCGGCGTTGAGGGGAAGAGCAGCGTGTTCCAGGTGGACACTGCCTTCATGCCCCTTGCCTCTCCGCGAGCGCCGTTCCACACCGCAAACGCCACTGAAGTGTTCAGCCCGATGTGCAGTGGGGCGGTGCCGGGGTCGCCGGTAGAGAGGGCGCGGTTGAACACCACGTGCCACATCTTGCCGTCGTGGTAAGAAGTGACGTGCGGCTCTGCGCCCGGGGTTTCTACAGCCTTGCAGATCCCATTGCTGGTCATATTGCGGACGCCGGGGTTGGCCTGCGCCATGGCCCCCAGATTGTCCAGGCCCTCTTTTTCGAGCGTGGCCTTCCACTGCCAAATATTCACCTTGCTGAGACTCTGCCCCATGCACTGGTAGGGAAGGTTGGTCGGCTCAAGTGGCAGTTGAATGGCTGCCGCGTCGCTCGGCACATTGCCCACAACATCGTTGCGGGTATCGTCGTCCCACGACACACGGAACGAGATGTTGTGCCCATCCTCAAGCACCTTCACCATGACCATGCGGGTTGTTCCACCGCCGGGCTGGTAAATCTGCTGCGCGCTGAGGGGTATCTCCACATCTTGCGTGCGGTCCCACAGGGGCGACTGAGCTTCCAGGGGCACGGCTTCGGCAATATGTACCACCTCGATGGCGCTGCCGGCGGACGATGCGAGCGGGGCGTTCACCGCGCTCAACGCCAGCCCTACCGCCATGAGCAAGGCGACTATTCCGAACGCTCTGCCTCGCGGTGTGAGCCTCAACCCTCGACTATGTTTGTTGTACAGGCTTGATGGAAAAGCCACTCTATCTCCTCCGAACCCTAAAACTATCCCCGGCGCATTGTACTGCCGGCATGACCCTCGCCTCCCTACTTGGTGGTTCTGGCATGTGACAGATAGTCCACAAGCAGGTTCAACTCCTCGTCGGTCATCGGAATAGTGGGCATGTAGGTCTTGTTCATCGGGTAGGTGTTGGGTGTGGCTGTAGGCGTCAGGTTGACGACGGGCGTGATATTGGATGGTGCGGGCACGGTGGCTGTGGCGGCGACCAACCAGAGGTTGGGGCCGCGTTCGCTCGCCGGCACCGAACTGGGATCCTTGATCCACTTGTGCAGCCAGTCTGCCGAGCGCCTGCTGCCCACATCGGAGAGCACCGCGCCCACAGCGCCGCCTGCTTTGCCGAGCTGGTGGCAGTTCAAGCAGCCTTTGGCGAGCATAACTTGCTTCACCTGAGCCACCCGCTTCGGGTCGTCGAAGCCCGCATAGGTCGGCAAATCTTCGCCCAGGCCGGCGGCGGAAGCGGCGTCCTCAAGCACGCGACCCCAGTCGCCGTACTGCACGAAAGTGACCACTTCCTCGATCTGGGCATCGTTGAGAGAGCCGCCTTCATCCACCGACCAGGCAGGCATGTTGATACCCGGCTGGTTGGCTGCGCGTCCACGCACCACCGTCCTCTTGATGAAATCGTGGGCAGCGGGGTCGTAGTCCGGGTTGGGCGCGCCGCTCTCCAGCTCGGGGCGCCACGCTTGACGATTGAGCGCCGGGCCGATGCACCCCTCACCTTGTGGGCCGTGACACTGGATGCAGTACTGTGCGAAGATGCGCTTGCCCTTGAGGGCGTTCTCCTCGCGAGCCTCGGCTGTAACCGTCGGGCCGCGATTGGTATCAATGGCGCCGTATATTACCAGCGTCAAAAGCAGCACTATTGACAAGGTGACGCCCAAAATAACCTTATCCCGCATCTCTCCTCCTCCTGAACAACACTCGACACGCAGCTATGCCGTTTGTGCAAACCTCTATGCTTTGCAGTCCGCCGGCGCTAGCTTTTCACCGCGTCCGACGGCAGCGCCCTGACCCGTGTAGTGAGCTTGCCCGTGTCTACTACTATCTTGTTGCCGCTGAACGAGATGTCCATCAGGTCGAGGGGCGCGGGCGCGGGGCCAGCCACATTCTGGCCGTTACGCAAGTAGATAGAACCGTGACAGGGGCAGTGGAAGATGCCCTGGTTGCCCTGGAACTCCTCGTCAGGCTTCCAGGGTACGGTACAACCGAGGTGCTTGCACTTCCAGTAGAGGGCCAGGAAGCCCTCCGGTACGTGCGAGATATAGAACTTGCCCTCGCGCACCACCGTGATCGAGTTGAGGGGATAGTCGGCCACCGTGCCGTCCACCGTAATTTTGCTGCCGAACTTTCCTACCTTCTTGGGATAGAAGAACATCAGAAAAGCCTGCCCGAAGCCTCCGAGCATAACCAGCAGCGAGCCGAAAAAGCCCCACTTCAGGAAGTCGCGTCGTTTGGTGACGGGCACCACGCGCCCGCCGGCCGTATCCTCCGGCCTGCCGGGGGCTTCGGCTCCCGTGCGCGGGGTGAGGGTCTCACCACTTCTTGCTCTATCAATCATTGCCATAGAACTTTCTCCTGTCCAGACCTACGTAAGCTAATCTATCAGCGCCTATTCTCGATGAACTATTCGTGCGGCGGCGGTGCGGTAAAAGGCGGGTAGAGGTTCATGCCTGGGCCGCGCATGGCGGTCCCCACGAAGGTCAGTACCCAGTAAACAACAGCAAAGCCGGTAAAGAGGGCGATTATTACCTCGCTCAGGTCAAGCCCCTTGAACACTATTCTGAGCAAGAACACAAGAAGTATAGGGAAAATGGTGAACGCGATGATCGGGATTATCCAACCCACGAGGGCCTCGATCAATATGCCCAGTGCGGTGGCCGTAGCGATCTCCGGGCTGCCGCCCAGTATACCGGCCAGGCCGCTGGTGAGGCCGGACAAGAAGCCGGGGTCCAGGTTCTTGGACGGGTCGCCTGTTTGCAGCCAACTGCTGAAGTTCGCCTTGAGCGGGAACCACCAGTCGAGCGCGATCAGCGCCGCCGTCACCGCCGTCGTATATATGGCGGTGAAAATAGCGATCTTAGCCCCACGCCGGTTGTACCACCAGATGCCTAGCCCTCGCGTGCCCCGGTCCACGTAGGGAATAGCGGCGATCAGCCCCAACGCAACGGTGGGTATAATCACGCCGGCGAGGGCGGGGTTCATGTGCAAGAGAAGCTCTTGCAGGTTCAGGAAGTACCAGGGAGCCTTCGACGGGTTGGGCGTTTTATCCGGGTTGGCAAGCGACTCCAACGGCCCGTTGAACAGGGTGGACAGCAGCACCAGGTTGATGGTGATAATCACCGCACCCAGGAACTCTATTACCACCAGATGCGGCCACACCTGCACCGTATCCGCCTCTTGTTCGGCGGGCGTGGTGGGGCGGGTGCGCGCCGGAGGGGTAAGCACCTTGGTGCCCTTCTGGACTGTGACGTTCTGACCGGGGGTTGTCAAGCGGTCTCCAGTTGTTGCCATGAGCGTCTCCTCTGAATTGTCCTACCGAAGATGAAGGAGAATCGGGGCGCGGTCCGCACCCCCTTTGCATTACTCTAAACATGCGGCTCGCGGTTATCTCCTACCCCGGTCGTTCGTATCGCCGATGCGGGAGGTAAAAGTAAGACCGCGAGAGAAGCCGTCCTTGCGTATTCGCCAGAAATGCACCGCAAGGAAGGCGGACAGCAAGATCGGCAGCCCCACTACGTGGAGGGTATAGAAGCGAATCAGCGCATTCTGGTCCACCTGGAAGCCGCCGATCAGGTAGTACTTCACCAGGTCGCCCAGGAACGGGGTTGAGCCTACCATGTTCACGCCCACCGTCACGGCCCACAGGGAAAGCTGGTCCCAGGGGAGCAGGTAGCCGGTGTAGCTGAGTAGGAAGGTCAGCACCAACAAAATCACACCCACCACCCAGTTGAACTGCCTGGGAGCGCGGAACGAGCCGGTGTAGAACACGCGGCACATGTGGAGGAACACCACGAACACCATAGCGTGCGCGGCGTACCGATGCAAGTTACGCAGCAAGAAGCCGAACGGCTGTGTCTCCTGGATGTCGTGCAGGGTCTGCCAGGCTTGCGTAGTCGAGGGCACATAATAGAACATCAGCAGCACGCCCGTCAAGGTCAGCAGCAGGAACAGGAAAAACGATATACCCCCAAGCCCGAACGTATAGGTCATCTTTATGGCGTCGGGGCGGGTGCGGATGGGGTGTAGGTGCAAAAAGACGCTGTTCATCACAGCCAGCGAACGCCCGCGCACCGAGGTGGGCCAGCCGTTGCGGACGATGGAGCCTCGCACTTCGTCCCAGGTGCGCTTGCCTATCTCGGCGCCTTTGTCCACGCGCTTACGAACAGGCCCCGGCAACCTCTCGACGATATCCTGGGGTCGGGGGAAACGTGGTATTCGTTGGCCTGCGCCACGTACTATTCTAGCCACTAGACTTCTTCCTCCTCTTCCTCAAGGGTGCCGCGCACCGTGCCTATCCTGTCAATAATGACCAGGATTATGATCGAAAAGAGAATTGAGGGTAGAATGATGAACGGTTCAAGGTCTACACCTAAAGTCATGCTTGTCCTCCTCCCCGCACTCCGTAGATATGTATCTCCGCGAGTTACTGTATTATATATGACGATCTCTCCTATGGCTAGCGGTTTGTCCCCAAATTGGGTCGAAAATGCCTTAATAGTTCATATAAAATCTCATGTCGCCATTCTGCCGCCCAGAGAAGGGCAGTCACGGGACGCTCACCTTCTTTCTCAGTGCCTACGCTGCGGCCTTCTATGGTATGATAGGCATAAAATCACCTGTAGTAAGCAGATGGAGGGTCAAGGATGGCTGACGGCACCGGCGATAGAGTGGTTGCCGTGTTTGACGGTCCGGCAGATGCCGAGCGAGCGCTCAAGGCTTTGGAGGCGATCGGCGTTGCTCGGAATGCCGTTACGGTTGCACTGCAACGGCATCCGGGGCAACCGAGCGGTGTAGGCGTAGATGCCGGGTCGAACGTCGCGGGCGGGGCATGGGTGGGTGCCGTGTTCGGCGGAGCGCTGGGCGCGCTGATAGGCTGGATGCTAACGATAGGCGGCATCGCCCTGCCTGGGGCAGGCCCCTCGTCCGGGGTCAGCGCATTGGCCGGTACGCTAGCGGGCGCCGCCCTGGGCGCTGCAATCGGCGCAGTGCTGGGGGGGCTTGCCGGCATGTCCGTGCCTGCCGAGGCCCCTGTCGAGGAGGCCGTAGATACGCCGACCGAGAAGGTGGTCGTCACGGTCCAAACCGCGCCCCATCTGGAGCCCGCTCAGTATGGCGCGTTGCTGGGCGCGAACGGCGGCCACAGCCTCTATTACACAGGCGAGCAGAAGCCTGTCGGCGCGATTGTGCCGCTTGCATCTTCGGCGTCCACACAGTTGTCGGATTACCGAGATGGGGCAAGCCCGGATGCCATCGATCTGCGTAGTATAGATGATGAGCGGCGCGCAACGCCCGAAGTAAGCGAGATAATGGAGGAATTGAGCGTGAACGAAGACACAACAGGCGTGAACCCGAACAACGTCACCGGCACCGAAGGGGCGATAGACCCGGACACCGGCACATACGGCACGGCAGGTACGCCGATGACCACCGGCTATGGCGTGTCCGGCTCGACGGTGGGAACCGGCTCGGCGAGCCTGGAGCAGACTGAGCGCACCGGAAACTTCGAGGGCGCGACCCCCGACACCGGCTCGTATGACATGGGTGGCCGGGCGTCGGAGGAGGCTCAGGAGCACCTGGAGGGCGGCGAGCCTCGGCTGCCGGTGGTGGACAAGTACGCCGACCAAAATGCAGATGCGGCCCCGGTGCAACAAGAGCTGGACCCCGACTCTGTGGACGTGTATCAGCAAGGCCCTTCCTACGGCTCCGATGCATCTGTAGTCCCCGACGCAGACCGTACCGAAATGTACAGCCCCACCGACGTGGACGCGCCTCCTACTTACGGCGCGACACCCACAGCCTCGACCCAGGCCGGCGTAGGCACCGACATACCCGGCACTTCCGATATGCGTGGTCTGGGCGACAATACCGACGAACCTCTATAGTCGGAACGATTTCCTGCTAACAGGGTTAGCAACAAAACAGGAATAGTGATACAATAGGGCAAATCGGGCGCGTGGGTTTGATTAATATCAGTACGCCCTGTTCTAGGGTAGCTCCTAGCGGCTCCTGCGATGGAGGTAGGTATGTAGAACCGTAGAACCTCCACTATAAAGATTTAGGAGGACAGATATGGACGCAACGCACGAAATAAAGTTTCGCTTCAACCCTTCTTCATCGAAGTCAAAGAAAGTGCTCGGCCCTCTTGAAGGGGATATTATGGACATAGTGTGGGACCAGGGCAGCGCCACAGTGAGCAGCGTCCACAAGGTGCTGCGCGAGAGAAAAGATATCGCCTACACTACCGTTATGACCACGATGACCCGCCTCGCCAAGAAGAATTTGCTGAACCAGGACACCTCCGCCTCAAGCTATGTGTATACTCCTACCCTCCAGCGCAGCGACTTCGAGCGCTATGTCGTGACCGGGGTGATACACGGCCTGCTGGACGACTATGGCGACGCCAGTGTGATTGACCTTTTCGTGGACTGCATTAAGCTGCGCGGCGAACCTGCGATGGAGCGTCTCCGAAAAGCAGTTCGTTAGCCCGGCGGGTTCTCCTCAACACCTTTTCGGCATATAGAGTGCATGTGCGGTACGCCTCTTGCCTACATAGCTCCAGATGGCGCTCACGGCGCTTTCGTGCGGCGCGTACAACCGCGCCCGTGATACCTCATGTCGGCGCATATACCGAAAAGATTGGAGAGATAAACAGCATGTCTACTCAGGATAATAACAAAGACAATAAAGAAGATGTACAGGTCGGGCAAGCAGCCCCCGATTTTACGCTGGAGAACGAAGAAGGCGAGAAGGTGCAACTCAGCGCCTTGCAGGGCCGCCCGGTAGTCCTAATGTTCTACCCATTCGACTGGTCGGGGCTTTGCTCCGAAGAGATGTGTACCTTGCGCGACAACTACACAGACTGGTCGGCAACAGGCGCGCAGGTGTATGGAATCAGCCGCGATAGCAAGCATTCCCACAAGGCGTGGAAGCAGCACCTGGGGCTGAACTACTCACTGTTGGCCGATCTGGTCGGCGAAACCGCAAAAAAGTACGGCGCCTGGAACGAGGCAGCCCATCGCGCCGACCGGATGACTGTAGTAGTTGACCCGCAGGGCATCGTGCGCTATGTGGTCCACAACAACGCAGGGCAGGCGCGCGAACAGGGTGAGATACTGGCGGCGGTCCGCAATATGGCCCAATCGTCAGCCTCGAAGAGTGCCGGCGGAGCGTAACAAGGTATGTTCCCCCGGCTTCGTAGGCGCGCATCAGCAAAGGGTGAGGGGCGGACGGCCCCCTCGATTCCCACTCCTCACCAGATAGTCCAGGCTCTGCTCTCCGAACGCCCATCCCCCGGCTTCGCGCAATGGGCGAAGGAGGGCAGCCTGGCCGAGGTGTTGCCCGACCTGGATGCGCTGCGCCAAGTCAGGCAGCTTCCCGCCCATCGCGACAACGCCTTTATCCATACGATGAAGGTAGTGGATGCCATCGAACCTCTACTGGTGCGTCGCCTGGCCGCCCTTCTGCACGACATTGCCAAAGCCCTCACCTATATCGAGACGCCGGATGGCCGTACCCGCTTTTTCGAGCACGACCGCATAGGTGCGGAGATGGTCCCCGAAATCCTGGCGCCTCTGGAACAAGACCCCGACGTTGTAGAGGCTGTGCAGAGGCTGGTTGGGCTGCACATGCGGCCCCTATCTTACAGCGTCGACTGGACGGACGCCGCAGTGCGCCGCCTGGCTGATGAGGCCGAGGAGGGTCGCGGGAGGGCAGGCTGGGACGATTTGCTTGCCCTGGCGCGGGCGGACCTGCGCGGATACCTGCCCGAACCGATAGACCGGGGGCTGTGGACGCTCGAAAGCCTTGAGGCGCGGCGACGCCACATTGACGAGTCCGATCATGCGGAAGCTCTTGATCGGGAAGCACAACCCCGCTCCCCGCTCGATGGCAGCGCACTGCTGGCGCTGGTAGGCCGCGAACCCGGCCCCTGGGTTGGTAGGCTGAAGGGCTTCCTGGAGGACGAGGTGCGGGCAGGCCGTCTGCTGCCCGGCGACGAGGCAGGAGCCGCCGAAGCTGCGCGGCGCCGGCTGGCGGAAGGTGAGACGCGAACTACCCAGATAGTACACCCCGACTAGGACTCCTTTCCTATGCCGAACCGTTGACACCGGCATCTGCCCCGCCTATAATGAGCTTATGTACGAGTTCTTGCCGATTGGGTACATGCTGCGGGGCCGTTATCGCATCCTGAGGGTATTGGGCGGCGGTGGCATGGGCGCTGTTTACAAGGCCGAGGACATTAAGTACAACAGCACGCACGTCGCCGTCAAAGAGATGCGTACCGACCTCGAGGTGCAAACGCCCCACCATACCGGTCCTAGTGTGGAGGAAGAGCGCATACGCGAGCGAGAGGAACGCCGCCAGCTTCTTGAGGCGTTTCGTCGCGAGGCCCAAATCCTCAGCGACCTCGACCACTACAACCTGCCCCACGTCACCGACTTCTTCACTGAGGGCGGCAGACCTTATCTTGTGATGGAGCTGATTCCAGGCGAGTCGATTGAGAAGAAGCTGGACCGCCTGCACGGGCAGCCGATGGACGAACCCGAGGCGCTGAAGGTGGGCATACAGGTGTGTGAAGTGCTGCAATTTCTGCACAACCAGCAGCCTCCCATTATCTTCCGCGATGTGAAGCCGGCCAATATCATGCTCATGCCCAACGGGCAAACCAAACTAATAGACTTCGGCATCGCTCGTACATACAAAGAGGGCAAGCGCCGCGACACTATGTCTATGGGCACAGCCGCCTACGCCCCTTTTGAGCAGTTCGGCAAAGGCCAGACCGACGCTCGCTCCGATATTTATTCCCTTGCCGCCACGTTGTACCACCTGCTGACCGGCAGGCCTCCCACCCCCGCCACCACGCCTACCAGCCTGCGCGATTTCAACCCGAAGGTCAACCTGCACACGGAGCAGCTCATAATACAGTCGATGTCGCGCGACATGAATGCTCGCCCTCAGACGGCGCAGGAGATGGAGGCTGCTTTGAGGCGCTGCCTGGGCGTGCCTTATGAGTCGCCCAATGCGGAAGAACTATCGCGCACCGACATCCCGACGCTTGCCTCGATGCGCGCCCAACAGCCTTCTTATGCCGGCGTTGCCGGCACGCCTCTCCCCGCCGATTCCTCGCTTGCTCACGCCGGCGGCTACGGCAACGCCTCTACGGTACAGAGCGCTCCGCTTCCCTCTCCTGTGCCCCCGAGTGACGGCGCAGGGTACGACACGGTGCCCGATGCGGTGCGGGTGTGCATGGTGTGCGGCACGTCCAACCAGGGCAAGGC
>JBBSIX010000091.1:0-10856 GCA_038231875.1 Chloroflexia bacterium
GCCGTTCGCACCTGTGTAGGTACGCACGGGCTGACCGTAGATGTTGAGCACCCCCTTGACTTTAGAAGCCAACGGAGCCGGTATGCTGAAATCGCGGGGGGCGGGCCGTGCGCCGCAAGGTCCGGTAGCTACGGTGAAATCCCAGGCCCACAGCACCCACAGCTTACCGTTGTGTGCGGCGTCTGCTCCCAGTTCGTAGCCGCGCATCATGCCGGTTAGCCCATCGTTCGCGCCCAGGGCGCGCACCGGAGGCCTCTGGCCGATCTGTTCAGTCGCCGTCTTATACGCACTAGCGGCGGGTTTGGGCGTGCCGGCTTCGTCCAGCAGCCCCGACTTCCGAAATATATTCTGGCCTGGGTTGGTGGGCGCAAAATCTTTCGCAAGGAACCACGTAGTCGAGACCAATCCCTCGCCCGCTGTTTGAGCGTAGGTCTGAGTTACATAGAGGCTCTGGTCATCGTCGCTGGAGTTGAAGCTCGCTTCCGAGGTGTAGCCCGTTTCGGTAAGCATGATCGGTAAGCTGCTAAGGCCGTGTGCGTTGAGCTTTGCGCGCAGTTCGTTCAACTTGCCGGTGAGACTACACCAGTGGATGTTTTGCACGTAATAGTGGAAGTTGAAAGCGTCGAGGAACTGCCCGCCGCTGGCGTCCAACACGTCGTCCACGAACTTCCTGTAGAACGGCCCGCCCGTCTCCAGAAAGTTGTCGTATGCCACTCCGCCCATGACCAGCTTTGCGTTGGGGTCAGCCGCCTTCATCGCGGGGCGCACAGCCTTGAGCATAGCGGCGTAGCGGTCGCCGTGCATGCCCCAATTGTACTTGATCTCGCCTGTGGTGGTGGAGTCCGGTTCGTTCCAAAACTCCCAGACATGCACATTGTAGGGAGGCTTGCCGTAGCGGTCCGCCAGCGCCGCCATAAACTCCACAAAGTCGCCCACCCGCTCTACTCGCACCGGCCCACCGGAACGGCTGCACGCCCAGCTGGGGCACGACTCGATCAGTCCTATAGGTTGCAGCCCTCGGTCGCTCATAGCTTTGAACCAGTTGTCGTAAGATGCCCACCTGTACTGAGCAGGAGATACCTTGTTCGGCTCGATGCCGGCCCAGTCTACATAAATACGCCCCGCGCCCACACCGATGGCGCGCATTTTGTCCATAGTGGGATTGGTGAAATCGCCGCTCAGGTCTACAGCATATCTGGGGAGGAAGGAGTTGGACTGAGCAGGCGAAGTAGTAGGTGTAGGGGCTGCCCCGGTGGGCGCAGGCGTGGGTCCTACATTGCTGTAGCGCCAATCGTAATAATGTTGGCCCACGTTACCCATCTCCACCCGGAAGGCCGCCGGGTTGGTGGGCACATAGGTCAGCACGCGCCGCTCATATGCCTGCACCAGCACGTCGGTTGCCTGCCCCTGTATCGTGGCACGCACCCAATAGGCATCGCTGATCGGCAGGCCGGAGGCGTAGAACCACGGGTTCAGTATGCGGCCCTCCACCAGCTTACCGTTCACATTGATCGGCCCGGAGCTGTTTAGGAAGTTCCACATAGCACGCGGGATGTTGTGGCCGGTCGTTTTGTCGTAGTAGGCGACGGCGCTGTCGGGCACATTGGCCTTAGTCGGGTCGTCGCCCACTTTGCCGTCTTTGTCCAGGGTAGCTGTTACCGATTTGCCGGTGCGGTCGGGGTCGCGCTTTTCCTTGCCCGCGCTCGACACTGGAGCCAGTTCAGCGTATGAGGGGGACAGTGGGTCGCCCGTATCACCTGTGACGTTGGTGTAAGACGGCTCGCGATTGACAAAGCTGTTGTTGCCGGTTTGCATACGCCCGGAGATAAGCTCTATGGTCAGCAGGCCGTTGGTGACAAAGAAGGGGCCTGCCCTATCCCCATTGGGGTCGTTGATCTCCATACGGCTTTTGTCAAAATACTGCACCAGCCGTTTGCCGGCGGCGCCTTCTTTGTACTCTTCGTACAAAGCGGGGCTGTTGGGCTGCGGCCCCCAGAACCAGGTGCGCTTGACCGCCGCGGCAGCTACCGGCGCGTCGGTCCTCTGCCAGACTGCCGAGAACGCCGGGTCCGCGAACTGAGGAGCCCCGGGGGCGGCATGAACGCTCAGTACAGGCCGGCCGGTATCGAGCGCCGAGGCGGGCGCAGCGAATAGGGCTGGCAACATCAGCATCAGCAGGGTGGTGGACAGGTTTTTCCTGCCGACGGCAGAACGCATGGTCAAACTCCTATGCTCCTATGTATGTAAGCTTATCAACGATTCAGTATGCAAGTGGTTACGGCTGCGGTACAAGTGTTAACGGCGGTGTACCGATAATAGGTAGGGTAGCTGTAGGGGGAGGCCGCGTAGGGGGAGGCCGCGTAGAGGTAGGTAAGGGCGTGTTGGTGGAGGCCGGCCCTGGCGTGTCTGTGGAGGCCGGCACAGCAGTAGGAAGGGGCGTATCGGTAGGCGTAGGCGGGCCTGATGTGGCTGTGGCTACGGGTGTGCCTGGGGTAATCGTGGGCACGGCCGTTGTAGGCTGAGGAGTGTTCGTGGGGGTTCTTGAAGGTCTGGGTCTTTCTGTAGGCTCAGGCCGCGGAGAAGGCGTGTTTGAGGGCACAGGTGTAGGTGTATCAGTGGGCCGCGTTGTGTTGGTAGGGGCCGGGGCGGGGCGTTGAGTGTTGGTGGGCAATGGCGTAGGTGTGCTCGTGGGCCGGGCTGTAGCTGTGTTGGTCGGCAAAGGCACACTGGTAGGGAACTGCGTGTGAGTGGGCGGTGCCGGGGGACGGGTAGGCTGCTCGGTAAGAATCGGTTGGGATGTACTGGTAGGCGGCGGAAGCGTAGTGAGCGTAGTGCTTGTAGGCAAAGGCTCCAGCGCCGCAGGCGATGTGGCGGTTGCTTCGGGGGCTGTCGGTACGGCACTGTTCACAGGTTCGGTAGGCGGAGCAGAGTTTCGTTTGGTAGCTTCAGGGACAGGATTCGTAGGGTTAGAGGCGGGTGGTTGAACAGGCACGTTTGTAGGTGCGGGCTTGGCGGTGGGCGGGAGTACCGCTGTTGGCGGCCGGCTACCCTGCTGTTTGCCCCCAGGTATAATCAGCACTTGCCCCGTTCTTATGAGTGTTGTGTTGAGGTTGTTGGCCTGCATGATCGCTAGTACGGTAGTACCGTATTGCGAGGCAATGCCGGCCAGGTAATCACCCGGCTTCACAGTGTAAGTCACTGTCTGCCCGGACGGTAACGCTGCCGGCGGGGCAGGCGGTTCGGTGGGCGGTTCGGTTATAGACGGACCGCTTACTTCGGGTGTGGCCGAAGGGTCCTCAAGCGGGGGCGGGAGGTCGGTGGGCGACGCCACAACAGCAGCTATGACAGTCTCGGTGGGTTCTACAGAAAGCGCCGCCACCGCCCTTGAAGGTTCTACGATAGGCAGCGTCTCAGTCGGAACGGCTGTGTCTCTTTCGGGGGTGAGGTCGGCGATTCCCCCTATCCGAGCGAGGGCAGTAGGTTCGGGGTCTGGTGGGCCGGCCTGTGCCCCGGACATCGTTGCCCACGCCAACGCCGCCAGCAACAGGGCGCCAAGCAGCGCCCCCAGGCCCAGCAGGGTAGTGCGCCCAGGTGTTTTGCCCGCTCTGGTGCGCGAGCCGTAGACGCGAGCGCTGCTTTCCCGGTCGGCTTTGCCTGCTGGAGCGTTCCTAATGCCTGTATTCTTTTTAGTGTCTGGAGCAACCCCTAGTGTCTGCACCGCTGCCGGCGCTGAGGCGGCTGCCGGTGCGTAGACTATGCTGGTAGGCACACCGGCTTCTTCGTTTACTTCCGTATGCTCGCTTTGTGCGGGGAGGACCGTCAGCGGGGAGTCGCCGGCAAACGCCACAACCGGTAAGAGAGCACTTTCCTCGGCCACTTCTTCCGCCTCTGCCGGCACGCCCTCGTCAATCTTCGCGTCAACTGTATGCAGGGGGTCTGACGGCGTGGCATCTTGCTCGCCATCTACGGCGTCGTATTCATAATGCCCGGTTGCAGGCGGATCAACGACGGAGAGTTCTGCGGGCGCCTGCAACCCCAGCCAGGCCGAGGCGCCCTTTACCTCTCCTTCCCATGTGACCTCGGGAGAGACGCCTTCGCCTTCACTGGCGGGAACTTCATAGAAACCGCCTGCGGACGTGAAACCGGCGCTGCCGTGAAAGTAAAATCCACCCTGGTCAACAGCAGGGTTCACCAGCAGGAGCAAGGAAACATCCGGCGAGAAGACGGCTTGCGCCTCTCCAATGTCGAGGCGGGGTTGGAACACCCCCAACCCGGGGTCCGCGTAGTACCAACCCATAGGCCGCAGGTTGCCGGCTCCATCGGCATAGCGTGCCATGAGGTCGGACCATTCCAGTTTGTCGGGGACCATGCCCGATCGTGCAAGGGTCAGATTGAGCGGGGCGATGTCCTCAACAACTATCCAATCCTCGTTGCCGGCGCTGCGTGAGTGCCCAAGCAGCACGCCTACCGTTTCGGCAGGCGTGCGTACCCGGGCCGCCTCAACTACTTTAGCGTAAAGTTGAGGATAGATCGCTACTCTGGTGTTGCCGGCCGGTTCTCCTCGCTGGATCGGCGTATCGAAACTTTCTGTTGTCATAGTATACATTATACAGGATCTCAGCGGGGGTGTACTGATTTAGCTTTTCCGCCGCCGGAGAGTTGCGCCGCCGCCAATCGCCAGAGCTGCTGCTGAGGCGATTACCAGCAGGGAGGCTGCGAGCGGGTATTCGCTGCCGGTCTTGGGCAGAGAGCCGGCTGATTGATTGGCTGCGGGTCCTGGAGGCGGGCCTGATTCGGGCAGCGCTTCGGACACCTTTGCTCCGGCGAGGGTAACGGTGTCGGCCACCGGCAGCGCGGAGAGAGCAGGCGTGCCGCTCGATGTGCCCACTACGTAGACGGTATAGGCTTTACCTGCCTCAAGCGTGAGGGAGGGAACCGTCAGGGAGGCTCGCGTTGTGCCCGACGGGCGCACCTCCACGTCCACCGACATGGCGTTCAGGGGTATATAGCTGCTGGCTTCGGCGAAACCGAGGTTCGGTACCAAGAGCATGCTGTTGTTCGCCACCACATCCACAGCCGGGGTATCGGGCGAGGTATGCACCAGGCGCAAGCGGGTCTTGCCCACCTCCAAAGGGCTGAGGTCATCGGTCAGCGCTTTTAGGCTCATACTGTCCAATTTGCCTATAGCCACCAGGCTGTAGTTCTCGCCGTTTTTCAAAGTAAGGTCGGTTTGGATAAGAGCCTCAGACTTGCCCGCCGGGGTTACTTTTATGTTGTAGGGGCCGCCTGAGATCGCCACGCGGGGGCTGATCCCTTTGTATTCGAGGCCGCCTACCATTTTGTTGCCGTTCAGATAGACATCAACGGCAGGCGCATCGAACACCGTGTGTATTATCCTAACCTGCGCCTCTTGCTCCGGCTGCGCCAGAGCGGTGCCGGTCGTGGTCAGTGAAAACATCGCAAAGAACATAGATGCGAAAGCCAGTGCTGAGGCGGTTATTGTGCGATTAAACTTGTTCGACATTTTTCTCCTCCTATCGTATCCGATCGTACCCGAACCGAGGTTCGGCGCTAACATAGATCACTTTTGCAGTTCGATAGCAGCATAATCGAGTGCAAGGAACATTCCTCCTTCCACCTTGCCTCCGAGACTGAGATTGGTAATAGAGAGCGTGTTCACCCCCTGATTGAGTATGTCAAGGCTAATAGGCCATGAGTAAGTCCCCCACCCTTGCGATGCGGCCTCCTGATCGGTGGGACTGTTGGGCAGTGGATTGGCCCCTTCGTATACCAGCTTTTCGTTGAGCGTTATCCTTATCGTCGTTTTGCCCTCCTCCTCGGAGTCGAGGCCGGAAAGCGTAAGCCTCACGTTGGCGGACGTGCCCAGGGCAGCGACGTTGAGGTTGAAGCGGCCTACGGCTGTACTGTAACTGCTGTCTTGTCCATAGATAAGGCGCGCGGTGCGGTTGCGATAACGTCCCTCCGATGGTCTGTAGGCCCCTGTGAAATCGCTGCTTTGTAAGGTGACGGCGTTGCCTGCCGCTATGACAGTTACCGGGGGCATTGGCGTATTGAATGGTCGCAGCCCGGAAGGGGCCGTAGGTACGGCGGTGGCCTCCGAAACAGCACGGGACGAGGGAGTGTCGGCAGCGATAGCAGTGGCAGGGGCCATAGTAGAAGGTTGTACGTCTGAAGGCGTTGCAACTGTAGCCGGAGCCGACAGAGTGGGTGTTATCACAGCAACCCCGGGTAGTGTAGCAGTGGGCGGCGCTGCTGTTGAACCCTTCAAAAAAGACCCACCGTTCGACGATATGACAGCTGTGCCGGCTGTGCCTGAGACGTTTGCGCCTGTGTCCGTGTTCGTGCGATTGGGCGTGCCTGCAATAAGGGCCAGTATGCTCAACAGCACCACAACCAGCACGCCCAGAGTGCTTGTGACGGTTCTGTTGAGTTTCTTGAGCCAGGTAAGTTTGGGGTTTGTACGCCTCTGTCTTACGGTGGCTTCAGGTTGCTCAAGAGCGCTTCGTGCTGAAGGAGCCGGTCGCGGCTCTTGCTGTTGCAGAGGAGTTTGTTGCTGCTGTTTCGGAGGCTCAACTGTCGCCGACAATAGCGATTGTGTCTGCTGCGGCGGGGTAACAGGCAGGGTCGCGGACACGGGTGCGCTGTGCGGCCCCTCCTGGGGCTTGTTGTGCGCCGGCTTGGGCTGTTCCGGTGACGGCGCTTTGTTGTTTGTCTCGGCCTCGACTTTTGGACTGCTTTCCGGGCTGCCTATGCCCAGCCACTGTAGCGCGCCTTGTATCTCTCCTTGCCAGGGTATGAGAGAGGAGGCTTCTTCGTCCGGTAAGGCTTCATAGAAGCCGTTCGTTGGAACGAACGCCCCACCCTGCCACAGATAGAAGGCTCCCTGGTTTGTTGAGGAGCTTATGAGCAGCAGCAAGTTGGCGTCAGGGTCGAGCGACTGCTGAGTGGCCTGTATATCGAGGCGTGGCGAGAAGATGCCCACGCCGGGGTCGGCATAGAACCAACCCACGATCCGAGTGTCTTCAGACCCGGCTAAACGCGCCTTGACTCTGCTCCACTGCGACTTGCCGACCGCCAGTCCCGACCCCGTAGGGACCAGTTCTACCGGAACAGCGCTCTCAATCGTCAGCCATTCACCGCCTGCCGGCCTGTTGCCTATCAGCGCGCCTACCGCTTCAGCAGGCATGGCGGTCTTGGCAGCCTCTATTAACCCGACGTAAACCTGAGAAGGTATCACTATCTTCCCCGCGTCAGGTCTTCCCTTATGGACCAGTAGCTCAAGTTTTCTGCCCAGCATCTATCCTCTATCCCTGGGGTGATAGCTCCACACAAGCAGTACTACACCCGCACCGGCGCAGCGCAGCGTGCGTACAAACGCCCTATTTGTGTATAACGATTTACCCTGTGTTATAGATGTTTAGCGGGCGAATATTGCCGCCCACGCATTGAAACGAGCTTGACTACTCCATAGACCACACCACCCCCCAAGCCGGCCGCACGAAGGAGGATCATCAGAGGAGCAACTGCCGCTACAAGCGGGTCTTTACGGGCGGCTTTGACGATGAACGGTACACCACTTGCCGCCAAGGCGGTGAGTAGCGAGGCGCTCAGGCGGCGGGCGGCGGCACTGAAGGGTGCCGCGCAGAGGGCGGGCACAAGTGCGTAGAACATAATCAGTTGCGCCTTGAGGCTGGGAGGCGTGTGCGAGTCGGACACGATCCGTTCGGGGTGGCGCAGATGCACCAGCACCTTCCAGCGGCCAATGTTGAACTTGCGGCGAGCATACGCCTTTACAGTGGAGGGGTGCTGGTGATACACTGTGGCGTCCGGGACGAAACGGAGGTCACACCCCAGCTTGGCGAGACGAAACGAAAGCTCCTGGTCCTCCACCGAAGCTCCCGGATAGCTGACATCGAAGCCCCCTTGTCCCACTTCAAGCATCACATCGCGTCTGTAGGCAGCGGAACCCATATCTATAAAGTTGATCTGACGCTGGGGCCTCATCCGGTCATATCTGTCTTCGTATTCCAATTGCGTGAAGCGCGCCACAAGCTCAGGCTGATTGGTAAGCAATGTGCCTTTTGCACCGTCGGCCCCTGAGCGGAGAGCATTCTCCAACGCTTCGAGCCAGCCTGGGGTGGCTACGCAGTCGGCGTCTATAAAGAGCAGCATCCAACCCTGGGCCTCTCGCGCACCCAGATTGCGTGCCACGCCTGCCCCTGCATTGCTTTGGCGCAACACCTTGACTTCAGGGTATCGGCTTGCCGTCTCGGCAGTGCCGTCGGTAGACCCATCGTCCACGAGTAGTATCTCAAAGGGAGAGTCGGTGCGCTGGGTGAGGAGCGACTCGATGCAAGCCCCTACTGTGTCCTCTGCGTTGTAGGCGGGTATGATAATCGAGATTGCCGGCTTGTTTGCCATGTCCTCCCCTACTGTTATGCTGTGCAGTATGCCGCAAGCTAGTGTCGCGGGAATGTGTGTAGGTATTATACGGTTGCGGCCTGTTTTCAGCCAACCCAAATCTGAACAGTTACCTCTCCCTACATCGGTTGACGGAAGCGGCTGTATTTGCTATTATGTTCGAGCAAGGTTAGAATTACTTCACGTGTACTCCAAGAGTGTAGGTTTGCACACCTATTCTTCACTTCGGCAGACAGTTACTCCTTACTCCTCAATGGGCAGCTCAACACCCTCCATTTTACAGTACGGTTCTTCCTTGTACTGTGTTTCGGCAAAACAGTGACCATACAGTGACCATGTAGTAAGCGAACTGTTCAGCCACCTGTTGCATGGGGCGCAACGGCAACAGAAATAAATCCAATAATCACTCTCATCAGTAGTAGTAAAGGGGATAATAACCCCCCACAAGGGCAGCGCATGCGTTTTAGGACGTGTCAACGGTACAACGATGTGCCCCTCGTCCCTATCTCCATTCTCCATTCTTGCGGCTGCGATGTGGTTTCCGTGTAATCCTGGGTTTGTTTTGGAGGAGTGAATGGGGATACAAAGAGTCGCAGCACGTTGTAGCCTGTGCTCCGGGCGGCTCCGCAGAGCAGAGTAAATTGGCGGCCCATGGTCGCATGGCGGAGCATGGGTTGCATGAGGTACAATGAGAATAGATAGAGATATGAGCGATAATAGTAGTCTTTTTGCCATGACCTACGGGCCTTGCCGATGGCTAAAAGTTTGCAGTTGAGCGCAACATTGCGACTTGTAACGTTATAGCGTTGTATAGTGGCCTAGAGAGTATCCTGTCAAGGCCGGTGTTCAAGTAAAAAGAGGGTTTGTACTACATGGAGCTATTAAGATACCTGAAAGTCGTCCAAAAGAATAAGTGGATCATCTTGCTGCTTTTGGCCCTGGGGCTGAGTGTTACCACCTTTTACACGGTAAACCAGCCGCCCCAGTACGACAGCAGGGCTACGATGGTGCTTACCACTTCGGTGGATAACAATCCCTACCTTCAGAACCAGGTGGCAGCGAGCCTGGCCGACGGCTATACGGAGTTGATACACACGAGATCGTTTGCCGACGAAGTAAGAAAAGAACTGCCTTTCCCTTTGACGGCAGACCAGGTAAGTAACTCCCTCACCACCCGACTACGCTCCGACACGCTCTTTTACGATATAACGGGTCGCATGAACACTCCTGAGAGGGCGCAGCAGTTGGTCAGCACCACCCTCAAAGTTTTCCTGCTGCGCGCCAATGCCCAGCAGGGCAAGGACACCACCAGAGACGAAATACGCAGCCGCCTTATTACCACTCTCGACTCGTTGAGCGAGCAGGTGAAAATCTACAACTCCAGGATCAGCTCACTTGAGGCGCAACCTGCGACCAAAGACCGCGACGACCTGCTGTTGCAGTTGCGCGGTCAACTACTCACCCTACAGCAGACCCAGAATCAGACACTGCTGACAATGGCTCAACTGGGCAATAGAGACCCGGACGCTTTCAGGGTGGTGGACCAGCCGTTGCTGGGTAAACTCGCAAGCAACAAGCTGTTTACCAACATGCTGCTGGCGCTTGTCGTGTCGCTGCTGTTGGGCGTGGGCCTGGCTTTCCTGAGAGATTACCTGGACTATTCGATCAATTCGTTCGACCAGGCAGAGACGGCCCTGGGTGTGGCTCCGGTGGCCGCTATTGGCATGATGAGCGCAGGCGGCTACGGATATGGCTACGGCTACGGCTATGGTTCGGGCAAGCGTAAGCGTGGGCGTTTCTACGACAGACTCAGGCCAGGCCCGAAAGGCAATAGGATGCGTGGCAGTTCGATGGGTAAGCCTATCAACAGCAAGCTTGTGACGCTGGAGCACTCCAAGTCTCCGGAGTCCGAGAACTTCCGGGCGCTACGCACCAACATCCAGTTTTCAAGCATGGACAAGCCTATACGCAGCCTTGTAGTCACCAGTTCCGCCCCCGGGGAAGGCAAGAGCTTCACAGCCTCTAACCTGGCGGTGGTGATGGCCCAGGCGGGTAAGCGAGTAATACTGGTGGATGCGGACCTTCGCAAGCCGACCCAACACAAGATATTCGAGCTTCCCAACATGGTCGGCTTCTCCAATCTTGTGCTCAATGGCACAACTCAGGTGGAAGGGGCGATACAGCATGTACCTGGTGTGAGCGATCTGGCCGTTATCACGAGCGGTCCGATGCCCCCCAACCCCTCCGAACTGCTCAACTCGCACCAGGCGTTACAGGTCATGTCGCAGCTTGCCCAGCAGGCCGACATGGTTATCTACGACGCACCGCCGGCCGGTGCAGTGACCGACCCCGTGATCCTGGCGACGCGCACGGATGCTGTGATCCTCGGCCCGATCTGGAAGCTGCCGGAGACC
>JBBSIX010000092.1:0-10821 GCA_038231875.1 Chloroflexia bacterium
GGGAGGGGCTGGGGGCACGGTGGGCGCTTGGCAGAACTCTCGCCTTACGGTAGACTTCCATGAGAGCGGGTCCTTGAACTCCGTGAAGAAGGAGAACCAGCTTACTCTGCAGAAGGGCTTCTGGTTCCAGTTAAGTGAAGAAGAGCAGGAGAGGTCTATAGAACACTGGGGACCAGACAATCCACAGGCTCTAAATCGATACAGCTATGCCGAGAACAATCCGATAGTAACCATTGATCCAGATGGGCATTATTCAATCGTTGGCAGAGTAGGAACACAATCGTGGAAACGATTTCGTACTAACCTGACATATAACTCAACGCAGTATAGTAATGCTGCTTACGTTGAGTTGATGGCTCTTGCTGCAACGTGCCTTACAGCTGCTCCGGCATGCATGATCATAGCCAATACAGCATGGAAGCTCATTAATGATGATATTGCCGCTATGCAGAAGATGCTGGACGATGCGGAAACTCTTGCTGGAGAAGGAGCCTGGGTCCATGTAGTGTATGATGAAAAGACAGGAGATGTATACGCTGATTCCTTTGATGAACAGATGAACTACAAGGGTCGAACCAAATACAAGGGTGGACAAGGATTAACCGGTCGTGGGATATGGTTTGACCTTTTAGTACCAGCAGTATATCAAACTTGGGAGGAAGACAAGAGCGCCGGCGTACGCTCTACATGGCTGCTTATGTGCCCAAGACGTGAATGCAACACTAAGCCCACATTGCCATCTAAGCCTCCGAAGCCTTAGCTCTCATATGAGAAAAGGAGAGACTTGCTTCTGCACAAGCATGCTAAACGTTTCTTGCCGATGAAGTGGCTGCGCCTTGCTCCACTCTAGGATCCCCCAGACGGGTGGGTGTGTGCACAATGATGGTTAGCTTTCTGTCATGCATGATAGCAGTACTCTGCCGAATACGACCATCGTTGTACGCATACCTACCCTCGTGTACGTCAAGAGCTTCTTCTTCAGATCTGGATCTCGATTTACTTCTAGTTTTCAGACAGACTCTGCGGATCACTGAAAAGTTGATAGATTAAGGTCCGAGGTATTGAAGTTCGAAAGTCGGAGGCTATGAGAATGACAGTACGTACAAATTGGTTCATGCTCTTTGGCTGGCTCATCTTTGATCCAAGTAAGGCATCCCAGTTTCAGCTTTCTGTAGGTCGCAGACGAAAAGTTGCTCTTCATCGTCAAGCAGCTTTCTTCGTGAGTAGTTTGCTATTTTCCCCCTCTTTCTTAGTTGTTTTGTATCAATCAACACAAAGAGGTTTTGCCTCACAGGTTAGTAGTCTTTATTCTCGGTACGGAACGTTGAAGTGGTTGATGCCAATAGAGCAAGGTCCCTCTGTAATCCTGCTCTCATTAGGTTTACTTGCATGCTTGTTTGTATTAACTTATCTCACCCTCATCTCTCAAGGGCCTTACAATGCTTATGTGGGTATTCTAACGTTGGGCATATCTGCGTTCGGTCTCTTTGAATACTCTCCAATTATCGGTATCCCTATACTCTCTGGCTCACTGCAGGCACTATTCCTGGGTACTACTCTTGGCGTGACTCTCTTTGGTGCACAGATCATACTCGCGCTGACAAGACATTGGTCGAGAGTTACTGATGTCCTGGTGGGTGTCGTTGCGTTCTCCTTAGGAGCAGGACCCCTCCGAACTTTATCCCTTGTGGGTCATGTAAGTAACCGTCATTCAAGTTCAGAGGCGCTTTTCTACACAACCTATGCCCTGCTCGTAGGAGCCGGGGCTATCCTATATCTTAGAAACATTCACTTTAGTCCCTTGTCCCGGTTTTACAAGTTCGGGACGGAACAAAATCAAGGGGAGGTAGTGGAGTGAACCCTTTGGGCCGGATAACCCGCAGGCACTGAACCGCTACAGCTATGTTCTAGGTAATCCGCTCAGGTACGTGTATATAACGTCAGCCCTGAAAGATATACTAAAGCTGAAATGTGGGCAGCATATCAGAAGGCGTACGAAAAGTACCCTCAGTGGTTAGCGGCAATAGCGAAGTACTTCAAATGAGAACACGAGTGTTTGTTTTCTTCAACTTCTCACCGCGACCCTGGGCCGACATCACTAGGCTGTTTGAGGAGGTTGGCTGCTACGATATGGCAGCCGCTGGACCGAACTTCCTCGAGTTCTACTCAGTGATGTTCGACGAAGATGATCCGAGGCTTTCTCGCCTGCGAGCCGCCTTGTCGAACGAAGGCATTGACCGGTTAGAAAGGCGTGAGCACATCTACACCAAGTCGGAACTCCAAGCCCCCCCATTATTGTGGCTTACCCTCCGAACTGCGGAAAGAGGTCGCCTCAGCCCCAGATACGGAACGGAGTACGACCTGTCAGCCGCCTGTCCTCTGTGTGGTACAGGTGCAATCCAGACATCTCCTCTCCTTCTGAACCCTTCCGAAATTCCGAAGAAAGGAGATATATTCCAGATAATGGATCACGAGAAGCTGGTATCTTTGGAGTTGGCACGTGCCCTTAGCGAAGCCGGCATCAGCGGTCTTGAACTGCGTGTTGCTCAGGCATACAAAGCCAAAGTAGACCTACCCTGGGTTCAGCTACTCGCTCATGAACAGCTACCACCTATGGCTCCAAGCTCCAAAGGCATCCTTCGAGAAAAGTCATGCCACCTCTGTAGAAGGGATGGCTACTTCAACGATGCTTATGAACCAACTGAGATACACTACAAAACTAGTGAGCTTGATATAAACAAAATACCCGATGCAGTATACACTTATGAGTACTTCGATAGATCCAGGCTGAGAGAGCCGCTTACCGACAGCTACTTTGCACAACCCTTGCTGCTGGTCAAACCAAAGATCTTCAAGGTGCTCCAGCAGCAGAAGGTGCGTGGCCTTGTTTTTCAGCCGGTGAAGATCATTACTGGGGATCAGTAGACAGGTATAATGCTCCCGTAAATTCGGACCAGGGGTTAAGGTAGAGAGGGCTGTGATAAGATGGGCCAACCAAAAGGAGAAATGACCCATGACAACCTACACCATAGCAGACGATGGGGTAAGGCTGTGGGTGAATGGGGTGTTTGCGCGGTTTATCTAGCCAGGCGCATCCGGGGGCAGAACAGGCAGTATCCCTCCGGCGGGCACGCCGCCAAGGTCGCCTGGGATGCTTCAAGCGCCGCGCGCACCCGGCAGAGAGGTAGTCCGACAACGTTCGTCCGGCAGCCCTCCACCCGCTCTACCAACTTACCGCCCAGTCCTTGCAGAGCGTAAGCGCCCGCCTTGTCGAGCGACTCGCCTGTGAGCAAGTATGTAGCCAACTCCTCCTCCGTGAAGGAGCGCATTGTCACCGGCGAAACCGTTACCTCGACCGATAGTAGCTCGGCGCCGCGCCCTGTGGCCCGCAAAAGCACGAAGCCTGTTATCACCAGATGGCTGCGCCCCCGCAGCAGGCGCAACATCTCGCCGGCCTCGGCTACTGTGGCGGGTTTGCCGAGCAGCCGCTCAGGAGCCGACACTACCGTGTCTGCCGCTAATATCAGCGCGCCTTGAGCTATCTCGCGCCGGTTTCGCTCCTCTACGTCAACGGCTTTGCGCCAGGCCCACAGTCGAGGGTCATCCGTCGGAGAGATCGAGAAGGGGGCGGGTAGCGAGAGGGAGGCGAACGCCTCGGGGGGTGTGCGGTTGTCGGCGGTCTCCTCAATAGGGCTGGTGAGCACCCTGAAGTCCGCCACCAACTTGCCCAGGAGGTCGCGGCGGCGGGGCGAACCCGAAGCCAGCACTATCATTTGCCCGTGCCCGCTATCTGCCCAGCCGTTTGAGGGCAAACATCACCATATCTTCGGTGCTCAACTCGGTGTCTTTTGGGAGGGCGGAGAGGGCGGCTTGTATCTCTGCGGGGCTGTACCCGAAGTTGCCGAGCGCCTCCACCACCTCGCTCGCGGCGGTCGGGCTTATCGCTATGCCGGAGGCCGCCAGCAGGTCTATCTTGCCCTTCATCTCAAGCACCATGCGCTGGGCGGTCTTTCTGCCGATGCCCGGCACTCTCGTCAGCAGGTCCACATTGCCCTCAGCGATAGCGCTCTCCAGCGCATCTACGGGCATCGTAGAGAGGATAGAGAGGGCCACTTTTGGGCCGATGCCCGAAACGATAAGCAACTGCTCAAACATCCGCAGCATCCGCTCGTCGGGTGTGCCGTACAGGAGCATCTGGTCCTCGCGCACATAAAGGTATGTGTAGACGCGCGCCTCATCGCCCACCTGCCCCAGGCCCGCCACCGCAGTGCCCGGCATGAACACTCTGTAGAACACCCCGCCGACGTTCAGGACGATGTGATCGGCTCCTACGCCGGCTATTTTGCCCTCTAGACCTGCAATCATTATTGTTTAGTTCCTTCGTTTGTCAACTCGTGCCGGTTTTGCGGTCCGGCATCTCCGAGGCCGGTGCGGATTTGGTGCGAGTCCGCGTGCGGCCCGCCTCTTTCTGCTCGCCGCCGGCTTCCTCACGCCCGCCGCTACGCCTGGGAGATTTGGCAGGCGTGCCGCTCTCCAGCTCGGCCCCACGCAGTTCAGGGAGTACCGTAGGCACATACCCCACCTGGTGCAGTTCTTTAGCCAGACGCTGCCAGGCATCTTCGCGGGCCGTGTCGGGCACATCAGGCAGGCGGGCGATTGCGGTTGTCGGGGAGAGCCGTTCGACTATCATGCGCCGGGTTTTGCGCGAGGCCATCAGTTCGTCGAGAACAGCCGCGTCGTCCACCTGCACGAGGGTCGCGCGCTGTATAGCCAGACGCTTGAGCATACCACCCCAGTCGCTGATGGAATGTTCCACATTTTGGGGCAGCGCCTTGCCGGTGTTGGCAAGTAAAAAATCAGCCAGTTCTTTGGGAGCAGCGCCGCTTTCCACTGCGCGCATAACGCTCTCTTTGTTCAGGGTATAGACGCTTACCCGGTCGTGGCGCACAAGGTCGGCCATCTGCATGAGCCGCCAGATCACCGGGCTGTCGGGGTGCAGCACCAGCACCTCGAAGTTGGGCTGCACCAGCAGTGTCTTGTCGGGTGCGGCGGGCGTTCCGGCTCCGGCTATATATTCGGGGTCGAGCAGGGCGCGGCCCTGGGGGGTGACGCGGAACGACACGAACCGCTTGGGTTTGTCGCGTCCAAGCTCGACCGCGCCCAGCCAAAAGAGCATCGTCTTCAGCATATCGGCGATAATGCGGCCTTCGATGCCGAACCACTGGTTGCGAAACCCCTGCAAAGCGCGCAGACCGAAGCGCCGCACAAGCTCGTCCTGCGGCCAGATGATGAAAGGCTCCTCAAGGTGGACTCGGCGCAGGAAAGCGTCCAGCGAGGTCCACTGTCCTGTGGGAACCTCGAGTAAGTGGCGGGCGAGCCGTTTGCGCGCCCCTGTAAGGTCGCTGTTCCACCAGTAGATCGTGCCGTAGGCGGCAGGCTCGGCCCACTTGCGGTCCTCCTGCCACAGCCCGTACACCCGCCGGCGCTGCGCCTCGAATGATAATTTGGCCCACTCCTCAGCACGGTCGGTGAGGGTGAGTATAGGTTGCGCGTCGGCCTCTTTTTGGTCGTTGCGTTGCAACAAACCTAAAGCCTGGGCAACATGGGCCACCACATCCATGTAGTCGCTGCCTGCCTTGAGGTCCACGGGCTGTAGAAAGGCCTCGTTTATTTTCTTCGCAAGACGCTTGGTGATGCGGTTGTCTTGCAGGGTAAGTTGGAGGCCGCCCTGTGCCGCGATGGAGAGGAGGGTCAGCAAGTCCCAGGGGAGTTCATAGGACATGCGGCTCTCCACGCTGTACGGAGCGGGCGCTTCGAGCTTCAGTTGCAGCTGGGGCACGGCTTTTGTGGGGCCTGCCGTCTCAGGGGCGCTTGTGCCTCCGCCGGCGCTTGCTCCCCCGTTGGACAGGTCGCGCGGCGCAAACAAATAGCGTCTGTCGCCCACCAGCACGTCCCACACCAGAGCGAGATGCACCAACGGCAGCGCAGCCTGGCGCAACTCCTTCTCCTCCCAGCCGAAATGCCTGCGGAGGCCGGTGGCGGTATCTTTGCCGCCCTGCTCAAGCAGGTAGGAGAACAGTTGCTGTGAGCATGCCGGCAGCTGAGAAAGCAGCATGTCGCGCCCCTGCCCGGCAGCCAGGAACTCGCTCATCACCCCTATCAGTTCGGACTTGTAATAACGGGCGGCTTCCGGCAACTGCCAGGCTGTGGCGATACGCTGTACATCTTCCTGGCTCAAGCTGTCGAGCAGCCCTGCAAACGACTGATCGAACGGCGGCGCATCGGCGTACTGAGCGGCTTCCTCCGCAATCGAGCGCAGCACCTTGCCGCCTTCCGTAGAGATGGAGACGACGCGGCGGCGCACAGCTTCGGCCCGGCTGTGGTTGGCCCAGGAATACAAGTTGTCGCCGGAGGAGACTACGCGGCTGCCGCGCACCAGGGCCTCGTCAACGTCCAGCAGCCCCACCCGGCGCAGGCGCTCCACCAGGGCCTCTACCTCCTGGGGCGGGCGGTCGAGGTGGGCAGGCAAGTCGTCGGCGAGGGACAGCATATTGCGCTGGTTGAGCAACCAACCAATGAAAGCGCGTTCTTCGGGGGGGAGGCCCTCCCAGACGCCGCGCACCGCCGAGGGTTCCAGCATGGTATGGTAGAGGGCAATCGCCAGGTCGTTTTGGCCGAGGTTCGGCTCGTTTGTGAGCGTGCCCCAGGCGGCCTCTATCACGTGTAGTTCGTCAAAGGGCCTGCTCATAAGCCGGCCAAGAAGGTTTTTCATACTCGCAATTCGGTGTCTTAGTTTTGCATTGCCGTCAATGGCGACAATGCGGCACTATTGCAGACTATACCGCAAGGCGGTGGGGATGTCAAATCGGGTGAGGGTCATAAGGGTCGGATTTAGGGTGGAGCAAACCGGTATTGTGGCTTGTCCAGGCTCACCGCCCTCTCCTCGGCTCATCCCCCGTCATGGGGTGGTTCTGATTCGCATGGTTCTTGCTTCGCAATTCAAGTTGTCTTTAGCACGCCACTTGCTATGACAGCTATAATGTAAATATCGTAGACGGCGAAGGAGCAACAGCAAACAGTACGGCGGCAAAGGAGTATTACAGACACGATGAACGGTATAAGCACGCAATGGTGGATCGGCCTGGTGTCGAGTTTTCTGGCAAGCGGGGTCGAGGTAGTCGAGGCGGTAACGATAGTGCTGGCGGCGGGTGTGACGCGGGGCTGGCGCAGCACCTGGTTCGGGGTGCTGGCGGCGGCGGTTATGCTGGCGGCGTTAGTGGCGGCGCTCGGCCCTGCTTTGCAGACGCTTATCCCTCTGGACGCCCTGCGGATTGTGATCGGCACGCTGCTGCTGATATTCGGCTTGCAGTGGCTGCGTAAAGCGATCATGCGCTACACCGGCCTGAAAGAGTTGCACGACGAGGAAAAGATATACAACCGCGAGGTGGCACAACTTAGCGCCGAGCCGGGAGCGCACGGTGCAGCCGCCGCTGGCATGGACTGGACGGCCTTCACGGTAGCCTTTAAAGGAGTGCTGTTGGAGGGACTGGAGGTGGTGTTTATTGTCATCACCTTCGGTATTACTGCGGGCGATGTGACGCCGGCCTTGTTCGGCGCTGTGGGCGCAGCGGTGCTGGTAACGGGTGTGGCCGTGCTTGTCCACAAGCCACTCAGCCGCGTGCCGGAGAACAGCCTCAAGTTCGTAGTCGGCATCATGCTCACCGCCTTCGGAACCTTCTGGGCAGGCGAAGGGGTGGGGCTGCACTGGCCCGGCGAGGACCTGGCGATCCTGGGGCTGCTGGCCTTCTATGCACTCACCGCAGTGCTGGTGATAGCCTTGCTGCGAAGGCGCTTGCCCTCCGGCGGAGAGGCAGTGAGCCGAGCATGAAGTACATAACGGGCTTCTTTGCCTTCTGGTACGACTTCATCGTGGGCGATGCCTGGGAAGTGGCCGCCGGGGTGGTGCTGATGCTGCTAGTCCTGTACGCGGCTGTGCGACTGCTGGGCGAAGGTGTGAGCATGTACGGCGCCTTGCTGATGCCGCTGTTGATAACTGCTCTGCTTGCCTACAGCATCTGGCGGGTGCGCGGCTCCGATTGATCGGACATGCTGCTCTGCGCGGTGTCCGGATTCCTGGATTGAAGCACTACTGAGGGGGATGCTTTGCTTGTTTAGAAGGTGACCAGAGGGTCAGAGGAGGTCAGTATGTATACCCGACCAAGCGGCACCGTCACCTTCTTGTTTACCGATGTGGAGGGCAGCACCAAAAACTGGGAGCAGCACTCAGAGCGGATGAAGCGCGCCCATGACCGTCAAGAACACCTCGTGCTAGAGGCTATCGAGGCCAACGGCGGCTATGCATACAAGATGATAGGCGATGCTTTTCAGGCTGCCTTCTCTACTGCTCCCCAGGCTCTGCAAGCCGCTCTTGATGCTCAACGCGCCCTGCATGTGGAGCAGTGGAGCGACACCGGCCGGCTGCGGGTGAGAATGGCCTTACACACGGGCGTCACGGAGGAGCGGGAAGGAGATTACGTTGGCCCTCTGCTTAATCGTGTAGCCCGGCTTATGTCGGCGGGGCATGGAGGGCAGGTGCTAATGTCACATGCCACGGAGCAGTTGGTGCGCGACCGCCTGCCCGATGGCTCTGCCCTCCGCGACATGGGGGAGCACCGGTTAAAAGATTTGATCCGCCCGGAGCATGTTTTCCAACTCGTTGCGGAAGGTCTTGACACCGAGTTCCCGCCCCTTAAGTCGCTTGATAATCGGCCCAACAATCTTCCAGTGCAGTCCACTCCTCTGGTGGGCAGGGAACGGGAGGTAGCGCAGGTTCGAGATAAGTTGCTGCAAGACGGTGTGCGATTGCTCACCCTTACAGGGATAGGAGGCATAGGCAAGACGCGCCTGGCTTTACAGGCGGCAGCCGAAATGCTTGAAGACTTCCGCGACGGCGTATTCTTTGTTCCCCTGGCTTCGCTTGTGGACCCGGAGCAGGTGCTGCCTAGAATCGCCTACACTCTGGGGCTGCGGGAGACAGGAGCGCAGCCTATAGCCGTAGCTCTCAAAGAGTATCTCAGAGAGTTACGTTTGCTGCTGGTACTGGACAACTTTGAGCGGCTGTTGCAGGCGACTGCTTCGGTGGCAGACCTCGCGGGAGCGACCCGCTACTTGAAGATGCTTGCGGTCAGCCAGTCATGTTTGCACCTACAGATGGAACACGAATACGCGGTCCCTCCGATGTCTGTACCCGACCCTGTACGCATACCTGACTTTGAGCAGATAAAGCGGTACGAAGCGGTGTCTCTATTCGTAGAGCGGGTACGCGCAATCAAGCCGGGTTTCGAGTTGGACAACACTAATGTTCGCCCAGTCGTTGAAATATGTCATCGTCTTGAAGGGATCCCTTTGGCTATTGAATTGGCCGCTGCTCGGATCAAGCACCTAAACTCGCCTCAAGCGTTGCTCAACAAGCTAGGTAGCCGGCTGAAACTTCTCACCGGGGGAGCACGTGACGTTCATCCTCGGCATCAGACGCTCCATAATACCCTTGAGTGGAGTTATGACTCATTAGACAAAGGAGAGAAGACCCTTCTCCAGCGCATCTGTGTGTTTAGGGGCGGCCGAAGCCTAGAAGCAATAGAGGCTGTGTGCAATTGGGATGGCGTCCTGGGCACTGATGTGTTGGATGGTGTAGCCTCGTTAGTAGACTGGCATCTGATAGATGTCAGAGAAGGCCCCCAGGAAGAACCTCGGTATTGGATGCTGGAAACGATATACGAATACGCTCAGGAGAAGCTTGAGGAGAGCGGGAAAGCTGATGAGATTAGAGAGCGACACGCGCAGTATTTCCTCGCCCTCGCAACAGAGGCAGAACCGCAGTTGATTGGCGGACGGCAGGAAGAATGGCTGGTGCTACTGGAGGAGGAGCATGATAACTTGCGCGCCGCCTTGTGGTGGCTGCTTGAACCCAAGAACTTACACGTAAGGTCGCCTGCGGAGATAGAAGCACGCGATGCGGCAGCCGGCCTGCGTATGGCAGGCGCACTTTACTGGTTCTGGTATGTGCGAGGCTACCTCAGCGAAGGTCGCAGGTGGCTCGCCGCTGCCTTGACGAATATAGATGTCGGCCACAATGCCGGCGCAGATGACGGGGAAGTTAGCCTCTCGCCGGCAATCTTGCGTGCGCGCAGCAAGGCGCTAAATGGCTCGGGGGCACTGGCTCGTCAGCAAGGCGATTATGAGGCGTCACGCTCGCTGCACGAGCAAAGCCTTCCACTGCTAAGGAAGCTGGGTGACAGTAGGGGTGTAGCCGGCGCACTTAACAACCTGGGGAATGTGGCCTATGCACAAACGAACTATGCCGAGGCCCGCCGTTTCTATGAGAAAAGCTTGGTGTTGTTGAGGAAACTGGATGATCAAAGGGCAATCGCCGGTTCGCTGAACAACCTGGGTAACGTGGCCTATGAACAAGAAAACTATGATGAGGCACGCCCGCTCTACGAGGAGAGCTTGGCTATCAGGCGCAGACTAGCAGATAAGTGGGGTATAGCCAACTCGCTGAACAATCTCGGGAACGTAGTCTATGAGCAGGGCAACTATAGCGAGGCAGTCTCTCTCTACAAGGAGAGTATGTCCATTAAGTGGGAGTTAGGAGATAAGTGGGGTATCGCTGACGCCCTGGTAGGCCTGGCTGGGGCAAGTGTGCCGGCGCAAACGAAGCCGTCTCCCTCTTTTGTTGAGCACCGGCAAACGCCGGACGCGATCGGTGCGGATAGTAAAGCCGGCACGGCTCGTGAAGAAGACAAAAACAGCACTCGGCGA
>JBBSIX010000093.1:0-10781 GCA_038231875.1 Chloroflexia bacterium
AGCGTCGCGCAGCCGAGGCGTGGGCCAGGCTGGATGCAGTGGTGGCCCGGCTTCTGGAGGCGTTGCCCCCCCACACCGTCATCCTTGCCAACAGTTTCGCGCCTCAACTCGCCACACCACTGGGTGTGTTGGAGGGGAATGGAGGCTACTCTTACGCTGTGGCGGCTGAACGGCTTAACGACAAGTTGCGCCAGCGGTGCGACGGCGAGTCGCGCCTGCTGTACGTGGAATATGCGGCGTTGGTGGCGGACCTGGGCCGGCGCAACCTGTACGACCGGAGAATGTGGTACCTGGGGCGGATGCGGCTTAACCGAGAGGGGTTGCAGTGCCTATCGGCTTTGTGGGGCCGCTACCTAGCAGCTTTGTACACGCCTCGTCGCAAGTGCCTGGTGCTGGACCTGGACAATACGCTTTGGGGGGGTGTAATAGGTGAGGACGGGTTGGGAGGGATCGCGCTGGGCCATCAGGAGACGGGGCTTGCTTATCGAGAGTTTCAGATGGCGGTGCTGGGCCTGGCGCAGCGGGGGGTGATACTGGCCGTTTGCAGCAAGAACAACCTCAATGACGCCATGCAGGCCCTCGCGGAGCACCCCGATATGGTGCTGCGTCCCGAAAACTTTGCCTGTATGGAGATCGGCTGGGCGCCCAAGAGCGAGGGGTTGCAGCGTATTGCTCAACGCCTGAATATCGGGCTGGATAGCCTTGTGTTCTGGGACGACAATCCTCTTGAGCGAGAGCTGGTGCGGAGCTGGGCGCCGCAGGTGTTGGTGCCGGAAGTGCCCGATGATGTTGCCGATTACGCTGCATACTTACTGTCGCTTTCTTGCTTCGATCTGCTTTCGCTGACCTCCGAGGACCGTAAGCGTGGCGAGATGTACCGCAAGCAGGCGGAGCGCGAGAGCTTCTTTGCCGAAACGCCTAAAGGCAGTCTTGAGGAGTTCTACGGCTCGCTGCAATCGGGTGCTGTGATAGCGGAGGCAGGTGAGTTTGCCTTGCCGCGCATCGCCCAACTGACCCGGCGCACCAATCAGTTCAACTTTACCACCCGCCACTACAGCGAAGCCGATGTTCGAGGGATGTACCGCGATCCGGCGTATCGCATCTTTAGCTTGAGCCTGCGCGACCGCTTTGGCGACCTGGGGCTGGTGGGCGCCGCCATAGCCATAGTCCGTTCGGAAGACGAGTGGGAGCTTGACACGTTCCTGATGAGTTGCCGCGCTCTGGGCAGACAAGTGGAGGATGCTTTCTTGGCTTTCCTTGTTTCGGAAGCCGGCAAGTACGGCGCACAACTGAGGGGCCTATTCACACCTACAGCTAAGAACGCCCCTGCCTCGGAGTTCCTGGAGCGCCTGGGCCTACTGTCGCCGCCGGCAGACGGCTCCGCAGGCTTCGCGATACCGCAGGCCGGCGTGCCGATACCCGCCTGGATAGAGATTGAGAGGGAGAGGACAGAGAGTGAACGAGCTATATCTTAGAGATTTGGTAGCCCAGGCTTTGCAAGTGCCTTTGGAGGAGGTTACAGGCGACGCCGGCAGCGACACGCTGGAGGCCTGGGATTCTCTAGGGCACCTTGAAGTTGTGTTGGCCGTTGAGCAGGCTACTAAAGTCAAGTTCAGCACCCAGGAAATCCCGCAGCTGACCTCGCTCGCCAAATTGGAGGAGGCGCTGGACCGTCACGGATGGAACGGTTAGTCTCCTCTGCTTCTTCCCCTATACTCCTCCGACCGTATATGGCCGGCGATGAGGCTGGTATACTGGCCCTGTACCGCGAGGTGTTCGACCTGGAGATGCCCCTACCTCTGTGGAGGTGGTACTACAGCGAGATGCCGCACGGGCCTGCGGTTGTTGCTGTGGCCGAGCAGGAGGGGCGCATCGTAGGGCACTATGCCGTGCAACCTCGCCCCTTCTCTTTGGGGGCCGTGCCTTGCCTTGCAGGTCTCGCCATCGGTACGATGATCCACCCCGCCGCCCGCGATGTGACCACTCTGGTGGAACTGGCTCAGTTGGCCTATGATATGTGCCGCGAGCGAGGCATACTCATTCTGTATGCTTTCCCCAATGACCAGGCGTGGCGCGTTCGTAAGGCGCTGCTGGGCTGGCAGGAGTTGCCGCAGGTGGTCGAGTGGGAAGGCTCTTCCTCGGCGCTGACCGACGTATTCGGGGAACAGCATGGCTTACCCGATGATTTAGGCAAGGTTGCCTCCGCTTTACAGTATCCCCAATTCCGTTTTGGCACGGATAATGCAAGTACTAATATCCATACTATTAGCGGCCTACGTACATGGGATTGGATAGGTTGGCGGTTTTTCGGCAAACCAGACGCTGAGTACGTCGTTCCTACGGTGGGAGCGTCGGGGGGAGAGCCGGGAGTAGTAGAGGCGTATGCCGCAGCCAAGCGTTACGTGCGCGACGGCGTACCCTACGGGCATATATTAGATTGGCAGACGGCGCACGGGATGCAAGGTGACAAGGAGGCGGCAGGAAAACTGCTTTTTATGTTGCAGAGGCAGTTTACACAATGGAATGTGGAGCGTGTGTCATGCTGGGCTTGTCCAGCCTCCTCGCTTCGTCCATACCTCCGGCAGGCAGGCTTTACACCTACAGGGCGCCAGACTAACTTCGGCTACCTGAGTCTCATGCCGCAGGCGGATGATCTCCTGAAAGATGGAGATGCCTGGGACGTTCAGATGGCGGATTCCGATGTCTACTGACCCCTGGACGGTGGAAAAGTGGCAAACTGTGTACCGAAGGTACTCACGGCGTGGTCGCCTGCCGGTGTATCTTTTCATCAAGCGGGGGATGGACCTTGCCCTTACCGGCGGGGCCTGCCTGCTGCTGTCTCCTGTATTGCTGGCGATTGCGGCGGCAGTGCGTCTTACCTCACCCGGCACGATACTGTTCAGGCAGGAGCGGCTCGGCAGATTGGGCGCTTCTTTCCAAATCTACAAGTTTCGCACGATGGTAGAAGGAGCCGTCCACATCGGTGTGGGGCTGAACACCTTCAGGGGCGACCCGCGCGTGACCCCCATCGGCAAGTTCTTGCGTGAATACCATTTGGACGAATTGCCGCAGCTTTTCAACGTGCTGAGGGGCGAGATGAGCCTCGTGGGTCCGCGCCCGGTGCTTACTGCGGCTCTGCCTACTTACAACGACCGAGAGAAAAGACGCTTGCTGATGCTGCCGGGCATTACCGGCTGGCAGCAGGTGAACGGGGGGGCGCTCAACAGCCTGAACAAGCGTATCGAGTTGGACGTTTGGTACGTCCAACACTGGACGCCTATGTTGGACATACGGGTGCTGCTTAAGACGGTGGGCGTGGTGCTTCGCAAGGAAGGGGTATATGACAAAAGCGGCCGGCAGAGCGGGCGTATGGCTGAGAGGTTCGAGGCCGAATGAATAGGGTGCTTGTGGTTGCCACCCACCCGGACGACGAGGTGCTGGGCTGCGGCGGGGTAATGTCGCGACATCGCGCTGAGGGCGACGAAGTACACGTGCTGGTGGTGAGCCGTGGCGTGCCGGAGATATTCCCACCGGAAGTGATCGAGGGCACACGGCAGGAGTTGCGAGCCGCTCACAGCGTTCTAGGGGTGGAGAGCGTGAGCTTTCTCGACTTTCCGGCCCCGCGCCTGGACATTATCCCAGGGCACGAACTGGCTGATGCCATCGGGACTGCAATCCGTTCTATGAACACAAACGTTATCTATTTGCCCCACCGGGGAGACATACACGCGGACCACCGCGCAGTTTACTATGCAACGCTGGTGGCCTGCCGCCCGGTCGGCGGCTGTCCGGCTCGCAAGCTCCTTTCCTATGAAACATTGTCGGAAACGGAATGGGCTTCGCCTTCCGGTGAAGCTGCGTTTGTGCCGACGGTATTCGTGGATATCAGCAGCCACCTGGAACGCAAGCTGGAGGCGATGGCCTGCTATCGGAGCCAGTTGAAAGACCCGCCTCATTCACGGTCTCTGGCTGGCATCAGAGCGCTGGCAGCACTGCGTGGGGCCACAGTCGGCTTTTCGGCAGCTGAGGCATTTATGCTTGTAAGGGAAATAATTTAGACCATGATAGACACAAAGGTAGCTAAACAAGTAAGCATCCCTATGTCTTCGCCCGACATTGGAGAGGCGGAAATAGAGGCCGTGAACGAGGTACTGTCCACACGGTATCTGAGCATCGGCCCCTGGATAGACCGTTTTGAGCGAGGGTTTGCAGATTACCTGGGCTTGCGCTGTGCAGTAGGGGTGAACTCAGGCACAAGCGGGCTGCACCTGGCGGTAATCGCGGCTGAGGTAGGCGAGGGTGACGAAGTAATTACCCCCTCCTTCAGCTTCATCGCCTCTGCCAACTGCGTGATGTACGAGCGAGCCAAGCCGGTGTTCGTGGATATTGACCCTTTGACGGGCAATATGGACCCGGCGTTAGTGGAGGCGGCTGTCACTGAGCGCACAAAAGCCATTATTCCGGTGCATGCCTTTGGTCAGCCCTGCGATATGGACCCCATTCTGGAGGTAGCCCGCAAGTACAACCTGACCGTAATTGAGGACGCTTGTGAGGCTATCGGGGCGGAGTACAAAGGCAGGCAGGCGGGCACGCTGGGCGATGCCGCCGCGTTCGCTTTCTATCCAAACAAGCAGATGACCACAGGCGAAGGTGGCATGATAGTCACCAACAACGACGACTGGGATACTCTTTTCCGAAGCTTACGCAATCAGGGGCGGGATGTGTTCGATGCTTGGCTGAACCATACCCGTCTGGGTTACAACTACCGCATGGACGAGATGAGCGCTGCGCTTGGAGCAGTGCAAATGGGGCGTATCGAGGAGTTGTTGGCGAAACGAGCGCGCGTAGCAGGGTGGTACAACAGCCGCATAGAGGGTATAGACGGTATCCGCAAGCCCTACATCGCCGATACCACCACCCGTATGAGCTGGTTCGTATACGTGGTACGTTGTGAAGACGGCATCGAGCGTAACGACCTCATGGCGCGCTTGGCCGACCGGGGTGTGCCTTCTCGTCCCTACTTCACACCTATACACCTGCAACCCTTTTACCGGGAGCGTTTTGGTTGGAAGCGGGGCGACCTGCCCCACACCGAGAAAGCAGGGGATAGCTTCCTAGCCTTGCCGTTCTCCGGTGTCATGGAGGAAGAACAGGTAGATTACGTCTGCCGGTCTCTGCGGGCAGCAGTAACCGGATAGCGCATGTGTGTGCTTCGGGCTAACAATAAGCGGCACTGTTGCATAGGGCTGGTATAATTATTACAGCACTTGGCGGTAACGCTATATTCTACAAATTAGTCGATTAGGGCGTAGTAAGAATAGTACTTGCAAGGAAATAAACTCTTGGATTCGTTTTTCTCATTCCCATTAAAGCTTCGTAATCGCCATTTCCTGGTGATTGACTTGGCGATCTTCTTGATTACTCCCACTCTGGCCCTGGCGCTACGCACAGACGGGTTCAGCTCGTCTAGTTTTTTCTACTCCTCTCTGCCGCTTGTTACCACGCTTTTTCTGCTGGTCAAGCTGGGGGTCTTCTACAAGGGTGGGATGTACAGCCGCTTCTGGCGGTATGCCAGCATAGACGAGCTTTTCCACATTGCCTTTCTGGGCGTGCTGGTGACTGGTCTGCAAACAGCCCTGTTCTTCCTGGTGTTGCGGCCTGCGAACCTGCCGATACCCGGCTCGATACCGCTTATAGATGGCATGTTGTCTTTGTTCGCTGTGGGGCTGGTACGTTTTAGCGTACGTTTGGCCGAGCGCCTGCTACAGAGGTTCTCCGGCATAGAAGGTCGCACGCAGGTGGTGGTGGCCGGCGCAGGAGAGGCGGGTGTGCTGATAGTACAGGAGATGCAGCGTAATCCCAGCCTCAATATGCACCCCGTAGCTTTCGTAGATGACGACCCTTCCAAGAAGGGAGCCGTGATCAGGGGAGTGCCGGTGCTGGGCCAATGCAAGGATGTGGCTGCCGTCGCACAAGCCACTAACACGCATCAGGTAATCATCGCTATGCCTACCGCACCCGGTAAAGTGTTGCGAGAGATCGTTAGCGCTTGCGAACAGGCTGAGATAGCCACCAAGACGATACCGGGGATTTATGAACTGCTGGGGAACTACGTCAGTGTCAATCAGCTACGGGATGTGCAGATAGAGGATCTGCTGCGTCGCGCCCCTATCAAGACCGATTTGGGCGCTGTAGCGGAACTGCTGCGAGGTAAGCGCGTGTTGATCACAGGCGGTGGCGGTTCGATAGGCAGCGAGCTTTGCCGACAAGCGCTGCGTTTCGAGCCGGAGTCGCTGGTAATATTGGGGCACGGCGAGAACTCGATTTTTGAGATATATAACGAGCTAAAGAGCTTGCTTGACCGAGGATTGCCCCCGGTTGCCGGCAGGGGTTCCGGCGAAGTCAAAACTCAGCTGCACTCGGTGATCGCCGACATACGGTTTCCTGAGCGGATGAACGCCGTGTTCGAGAAATACCAGCCGCAAGTAGTGTTCCATTCGGCTGCCCACAAGCATGTGCATCTGATGGAGGTCAATCCTTCGGAGGCTGTTACCAACAATGTGCTGGGCACTCGCAACGTGCTGGAGGCTTCGATGGAGGTGGGGGTGGAGCATTTTGTGATGATCTCCACCGACAAGGCGGTAAACCCCACAGGGGTAATGGGAGCCAGCAAGCGAGCGGCGGAACTGTTGGTACATAGGGCCGCCGGCCGGAGCGGTAAGCCCTACGTGGCTGTGCGCTTCGGCAACGTGCTCGGCAGCAGAGGCTCGGTGGTGTTGACTTTCAAGCGGCAGATATCCCAGGGCGGCCCTATCACCATAACTCACCCGGATATGACACGCTATTTTATGACGATACCGGAGGCTGTGCAACTGGTGTTGCAGGCTGCGCCCCTGGGTCGCGGTGGTGAAGTGTTTATGCTTGATATGGGCGAGCCGGTCAAAATCGTAGACCTGGCGCACGACCTGATCGAGCTTTCGGGGTTGCAGGAGGGGCGCGACATAGATATACAAGTCACCGGCATGCGCCCAGGGGAGAAGCTGTTTGAGGAGATGTTTGTGGCGGGTGAGGACTACAAGCGCACCCAGCACGACAAAATATTCATGGCAGCCAACGCTTCCACCTTCGTGCCGTCCTATCTTAATAGTGCAACCCGAAGCCTCGAAGAAGCATCGGCTAGAGACGACGTGGACACGATACTGGTTTGTCTCAAAGAATTGGTGCCGGAGTTCACACCTGTGGGGCACAGTGTGGAGGGTTGGGGCCGGCCGCCGGAGCGCGCAGTCTCGGTTCCCGTATCACCTGAGCAGAAGGAGCAACCTGCTGCTCGTGCTGCCGGACAACAAGGGCATTCCGACTTTACAGTGACGAGAGGGCAATACCCTTAAGCTGAACAGGCGCTCCTTCGATAGGGTGAAGACGCCCCCGGCGGCCTATGGACAGCCCTCTGTTGCCGGTGTATAGTAGTAGAGCCAATGAACGATGTGAAGCGGCTGCCGTGTGGGGCAAGGGGGTACGCAGCAGCTGCATGCCTGGCTCCGGTTGTGGCGGCTCTTTGTTCGTGGTTGGTACTGCACCCCGACTTCACAGGTCGTCCCGGCAGCCTGTATCAGGCCGCCGATTATGTAACCTATTACGAACCCGTAGCGCGCAACCTGTTGGCGGGGCATGGTTTTACCCTGCCTGCCGGTGAGCCTGCCGTGCGCTATCCCCCAGGTTATCCGGTGTTACTGGCAGCCGTGTTTGGCTTGTCCCAATTGCTGCATATATCTGAAGACGCCCTTTATACAGGGTTCGTATTGCTGTGCCTGGCGGCGGCATCGTGGTTGATTTTCAGGTTGGCGAGCAGCGTGTGGGGCGCAAAGGCCGGGCTGCTGTCTTCCCTCATCTGGTCGACATATCCCTTGATACTGTGGTTGTCGAGCGAGCCCAAGGTAGAGATCGTCTTTATGCCGCCTCTTTATGGAGGCTTCTATTTGTTCCGGCGCGCCCTCAGCGCCTCTGAGAAGTCCGAGAAAGCGGCAAGGCTGCTGTACTTCCTTGCGGGGGTGTTAGTGGGGGCCGCCATGCTGATTCACCCGATAGCAATCGGGTTGGGGGTTGTACTCGCGGGGGCAATTTGGTTGCTGCGTCGCGAAGGGCAAACGCGCTCCAAACTGCTGGCGAGCGGATTGCTGCTGCTGGGGAACCTGGCGGCGGTTGCCCCCTGGGAAGCCTGGGTCTATGGGGAAACCGCCACAGTAGCGCCCCTCAGCACGGGCGGTCTGCCGAGCGTAGTGGACGGCTTGACTTTTGCCGCCAATCCTGGACTGTACCGCAGCCGGCCGGCCTTGCCCTCCGGCGCCGAACAGTTGATGGAAGAGATGCATAGGCGCGAGCTTAACCATGAGTTGACGAGCTACGGCGGGGTCATATCTGCGTTGGTGGAAGAGGGCAGCCGTCACCCTTTCGACCTGGCCGAACTGCTGATTGTGAAGGCGGCTCGCAGTCTGTACGGAACGGACAGTGGGCGGCTTGAGGTTATAACCGCTCCGCTACAGGCGATATACATCCTGGCGCTTGTGGCGGCGGGACTCACGGCCTGGCGGCGGGGAGGCACCGCCAGGCGATTTGCTCTATCTATCTGCTTGCCGGCGGCGTACTTTTGGGGGATGAGTATAATGGTGCTGTCTATAGCCAGGTACATGGTGCCTGCTATAGGTCTTTCTTTCGCGTTAGTAGCAGCCTTACTTGCCGAATTCAAACCATTTTCGCCAAGGGCCCGACCATGATAGACTGGAACCTTGTCCTTACCAATAGCTTATGGCTCATAGGGTTAGCGATACTGCTGACTGTAGTGAGCTTCTCGGATTACAGCGTTACGCGAGCCGGCAGGTCACGTGGAGCGACATGGCGTGCGGTTACACACAATGGCTGGAGCTATACCGGCTGCCTGTTGTTCTGCGCCGGTATGGGTCTTACCTCCGACTCGTGGGTTGAGCGCGGGGGTTGGGCCTTGCTGGGTGCGGCGGCGTTATACGGAGGTTGGCGCGCTTCCCTCGCCCAAACAAAAGCGCCCCCAGCACGGAACCCAGACCTGACTTCCAACCCGGACGGCATATCGGCATCAGTCGGGGCCGGCTCCTTCTTGGAACGGGCCGCTGAGCGAGTGATCGGGCTTGAGTTGCTTTGGCTGGTATTGATGTCGCCTTTTTTCTTCTTCCCCCGGCCCAGCTTTGTGCCTGCGTTGGCGGCTCTGCCCCTTCTGTGGCTCATTCGGCGCATCGCTCGCGGGCGCTTTTTGCCGCGCACACCTCTTGACTGGCCTATTGCCTTGCTGCTGTTCATGTTGTTGGTGAGCATATTTGTGACGCCGGACCTGGGCTTCAGTCTCGATAAGATCACCAACTTGCTGTTTGGCATAGGGGTCTACTATGCCGTTGCCGATTGGATAACTACCCCTGGCCGGTTAGGGTGGGCATCGGTAGGATATGCCTTGGCGGGAACCGCAATGGCTATAATCGGGCTGCTGGGTACAGACTGGGCCAACAAAATACCGTTGTTCAGTAGTATCACAACCCGCCTGCCGGGTGTGCTGCGTGAGCTTTCGCGCGCCCCCGGGGGGTTTAATGCCAATATTACAGGTGGATCGTTGCTGTGGGTGGTGCCTCTACAAGTGGCGCTGGTCTGGTGGGCCTTTGCCGCCGGGCCGGTAGACCACAGGCTACGCCTCTTGCTACGAGTTCTGTTGCCTGTCTGCTTAGTGGTGTCCGCAGGCACGCTGGCGCTTTCGCAGTCAAGAGGCGCGCTGCTGGGGCTGGCGTTGGGCACAGGGCTGTTGCTGTGGCTGGCCGGGCGGTGGGCCAGGCTGCTGGTGGCGGCGGGGCTGGCGCTCACCATTATCGCTGTTGTATACATAGGCCCGCAAAAAATCACCGACAAACTGCTGGACGCTCCGGGCAATTCGGCCTTGAGCGTCTCGAACAGCCTTCAGTCGGGACAGCAGCGGCTTGCTATCTGGTCTCGCGCCTTATACGGCATCGAAGACTTCCCCTTCACAGGCATGGGGATGCATGCATTTCGCCGGGTGATGCCTGTGCTCTACCCGCTTTTTTCTCAGGACGTAGAATACTATGTGGGCCATGCACACAACCAGTTCCTGCAAGCTGCCCTCGACCTGGGGCTGCCGGGGCTGATCGCATTCCTTGCCCTCTGGATGGGGGCTGCGGCCTCTGCCGTTAGGGGTTGGCAGTCGGCGGAGTGGCGCGTGCGCTCCGAGCCCACAGGTTCTTTGCGTAAGGCGATGGCGGCGGGTATTGCGGCTTGTTTGGCGGCCTACTTTGTCTTCGGGCTGACCGACCTGGTGGTGCTGGGGGATAAGCGCGGTTTCTTCTTTTGGGCCTTGCTTGCTTTGCTGCCTTCCTTGTGGGAGCAGTCCCGCCCCGCCCTGACGCTAAATCATACCGACGAAGGCGTTTCTCAAGGCAGGGGAGAGGAGAAATACGATGGGGGCGAGGCAGCCTAAATGCGCCGAACCGACACCGCAGCCCGGCTCTTGCCGGGGGTTGCCCTCTCGTCGGGCATCGGGCTGCTCGCCTGGGCGGTGCAGAGCCTGGAGGAGGCGACCCTGGGGCACGCTGTGATCGAGGCGCTGGTGGTGGCTATTCTCCTGGGCGCGCTGCTGAGGACGTTGCGGCAGCCCGGCGCTGTTTGGGCGCCGGGCATAAAGTTCACCGGCAAACAGGTGTTGGAGGCGGCGATTGTGCTGCTGGGCGCCTCAGTTAGCCTGCCTGTGCTGTTTC
>JBBSIX010000094.1:0-10739 GCA_038231875.1 Chloroflexia bacterium
AAGCCGCTAAGCCCTCACAGCCTGCGTACTGCCATGCGCCGCCTGGTGCTCGCCAAAGCTCAAGGCAGCGCCCTAGCGCTCGACGAGCCGGGCATGAGCTAAATGCACCCCACTACGCTCATGCCTGAATTGCGAAGCAGAACCCCCCACCAAGAAGGGGCGGACGATTGACCCCCGAGAAAGCGCCGGCACAGCCTCATGCGTCTACCACCCTGTTCATTGTGCGCCACACCGACGTACACAACCCCAACGACATCTTCTACGGCAGGCTGCCCCGCTTCGGCTTGAGCGACCTGGGGCTTGAGCAGGCTGAGAGAACGGCGGCGGCGCTGGCGGGGGAGCCGGTGTCGCTCTTTTACGCCTCGCCCCAACTGCGCGCCCGGCAGACGGCTCGCCTGCTGACCGAGGCGCACCCAGGCGTGCCGGTGCGCGTGTCGCGGCTGCTGGCCGAAGTGCGTACCGCCTGGCAGGGGAAGGCCCACAGCGAACTGGAGCCGTTTCACTTCGACTTCTACAGCAACCCGCTCCACGAGACGGATGAGACGTTGCAGGCCCTCTGGGGCAGGGTGGAGCGGTTTGTGGGCCGTGTGCGGAGGCGGCATGCAGGCGAAACGCTGGTGGCGGTAACGCACGGCGACATTGTGTTCATCGCACAAGCCGGCTTCCTGAAGATGCCGTTGGAGGTGCGGTCCATCCGCCGGGGCGACTTCTATCCAGGCAAAGGCTCGCTGACGCGCCTGGTGTTTGGCCCCGACCTGAGCGAGACATATCCCCTGGAGATAAGCTACTACGATCCGAACGGACGCGATAAGAAGTGGTCGCAGGGGTGGAGGGCGCTGTAGCGGCGTTTTCAGCTCACGCCTTGTGAACAAAATCCATGCTATAGACCGTTGTCCTCCAAGTCCGACCACTTGCGGGAGGGGAGAACCCAAAAAACCTTCGCGTCCTCTGCGCCTCTGCGGTTAAATCGTCCTGTTCCCCCTCCAAGCCTACTGTACCTTCACCAGCAAGAGCGGCAGCTTGAGCCGGTTGATAAGCCCCGCCGCCACGCTGCCTATCCAGATAGCGTCCAGGCCGGCCCGCCCGTGTGTCGCCATTACCGTGAGGTCAACCCCGTGCCTGGCGGCGGCTTCGGCCAGCCCAACCACCCGATCACCTCGCACCACCTGTGCCGATGCCCGCACGCCGTCCTGCGCCAGCTCTCCCACCTGCCGGGCCAGATAGCCCTGTGCCTGCAACTCCTCCACATCCAGCGTAGCGGCGGACGCCAGGGGCGCGAGGCGGGTGGCTGCCGAGATGTCGCCGGTCACGGTCCCCACTGTGGGCACTACTCTCACAAGAAGGAGCGTGGACTGGAGGGCGCGGGCCAGCCGGGCCGCGACAGGCAGGGCGTACTCGCCCTCGGAGGAGCCGTCCAGCGGCACGAGGAGAGTGCCCAACTGTGCGGGCAGCGGAGCTTGGGGCCTCACCAGCAGCACCGGCGTTTCTACTCGCTTCAGCACCTGTTGGGCGATGCTGCCGAACATCACCCGGCGCGGGTCGTTGCGGCCATGCGTACACAGGGCAACCAGATCGGCGTGTAGCTCCTGGACATGCGAGGCTATACTGGCTGCTACATCCTGCTCCTCGGTGCCGTGTACGTGCTGCTCCACCTCTATCTTGTCGCCCAGCCGACCGGCTATCATTTCGAGATATGCTGTGGCCTCTTGTGTATCGGTCAGGTGTCTCTCGCCGTGTACTTTAGCGCGGGCGCGCTGTTCTACGATGTGCAGCAGGAAAACCTTTGCCCCCAGCTTCTCGGCGAGCAGGCGTGTTAGGGGCAACACAGACTCGGCCAACGTCGAGCCGTCCAGGGGCACGAGGATGTTTGTAAAGCTCTGATTTCCCAACATGCCTTTCGGCTCCATGCTAGATACCCTCCACAAACACACTGTACAACAAGTAGAAGTTCAGCGCCACAATCAGCACGGCAACAACAGTCGCCGTGATTGTCGTAACGCGCAGGTTCACCAGCGCCCCCATCAGCTTGCGCTGGCGGGTAAACATAACCAGTGGGATAAGCGCGAACGGTATGCCGAAACTGAGCACGACCTGACTGAGCACCAGCGAACGTGTCGGGTCGAACTTCAGGTAAATGACGATCAAGGCAGGCAGCATCGTGGCGAGGCGGCGCAACCAGATGGGTACTTTGCGCTTGAGATAGCCCTGCATAATCACCTGCCCGGCCATTGTGCCCACAGCCGAGGAGGACAGGCCGGCGGCGAGGAGAGAGATGGCGAAGATAAAGCTCGATGCGCTGCCCAGCAACGGCTCCAGGGTGCGATATGCCTCCTCGATGCTTGCTATCTCCGTCAGGCCCTGCTGGTGGAAGGTCGACGCCGCCATTATCAGCATGGCGGCGTTGATCATACCGGCCAGGCCCATTGCTATCGCCACGTCTATCAGCTCAAAGCGGAAAAGGCGGCGCTGCTGCACAGGGTCGCGCACCACCACCCTGTTCTGTGTCAGGGCGGAGTGCAAGAAAATTACGTGGGGCATAACGGTGGCCCCCAGCATGCCCACCGACAGCACTACGCTTTCGGGGCCGGCGAAGGCAGGCGTTACCGCGTGGAAGGCGATCTGCCCCCAGTCGGGTTTGCCTATCAGCAACTCAAGTAGGTAACAGACGGCAATCACCCCCACCATAGCGGTGATCACCGCCTCAAGGGGCCGGAAGCCGCGCCGCTCAAGGCCCAGGATGATAAAGGTGGCGATGCCGGTAAGGATGGCCGCCGGGAACAGGTCCAGCCCGAACAACAATTGCAAGCCGATAGCCGCCCCCAGGAACTCGGCCAGGTCGGTAGCCATAGCCACCACTTCCGACACGCCCCACATGAACCACACGAGCGGCTGAGGGAACTGCTCTCGGCACACCTCGGCGAGGTTCATGCCGGTGGCGATGCCAAGTTTGGCCGATAACGACTGTATCAGCATAGCCATCAAGTTGCTGGCGACGATCACCCACACCAGTAGGTAGCCGAACTGCGCCCCACCCTGTATGTTGGTGGCGAAGTTGCCGGGGTCCACGTAGGCTACTGCGGCGATAAAGGCCGGCCCCAGGAAGGGCAGGATTTTCGCCAGGCCGCGCCGCTTGCCTCTGCCGCTCAACACCTCGCGGGCCGCAGTGACGGTCCCCACGTCCGCTACGCCCACCTCGCCGGGGTACATCTCCGCGCCGGCTTGATCCGCCGGGGCCGAGGGGGTCGCCGGGGTTGTAGCCTGTACCGCCTCCTCAGCCGGAGGCGCGGATTGCTCTTTTGTATCAGCCATGCTGCCGTTCACCTACCCATTTAGTCTTGCCTAATTTAGCCTAGTCTAAATATAGCAGATGATATGCTGTGGTGTCAATAGGTCAGTGTTCAGATTTGGGGTGCAGGGGAGTTCCCTTGCCGGGGCATGAGCGAAGCGGGGGTGAAGGTGTCGGTGTGCCGAGATGCCGATTTGCCCCGCTACGCTCATGCCCCAAGTCTGAACATGACACCGAACTGCACAGTGCACCAAATATGCTATAATCACGGCATAGTAGAATCACGTGCTTACGCGCTCTTAGGTAGGGCGCATATATTAGCATAACATCAGGAGCGCTATTATGACCGAACCGAACAACACAACCAACTCTCAGCAGGCGGGCACACCGGAGGACGACGCCGCTCGCAGGCAGTTGGCGGCTTTTCGCAGGCAGAAGGACAAGTTTTTCAGGGAGAGCGACGACTCGCCTATCCTGCCGGAGGAGAAGGCCGAGTTTACAGGGCTGAACTACTATCCAGTTGATCTGGACTATCGGGTAGACGCAACGTTAGTCCCCGAAGCCCACCCTGGGGTCTTTCGCGTACAAACCACCGCCGGCGGGCATAAAGAGTACACTCGCGCAGGCAGGCTGGCGTTTGAGATAAAGGGGCAACCTCTCAGCCTGACCGTCTTCTTGCCCCCAGCCGACGAGCCTCTGCACGGCAATCGCCTTTTCGTGCCGTTCCGCGACAAGACTTCCGGCAAAGAGACCTATGGGGCGGGCCGCTATATTGACCTCAACAAGAAGGCCGACAACCAGTACACGCTTGATTTCAACCGCGCCTACAACCCGTACTGCGCCTACAGCCCGTACTATGCCTGCCCCCTGCCCCCTGGCGAGAACAACCTGCCGGTAGAGTTGTGTGCAGGGGAGAAGCTGTTCCACGAGAGTTAGGGCCGGCTTGCGGCGCTGAATAGGGTACAGTTCCTGCTCCATGCAGGAGCAGGCGTAACCCTCAACGTACTAACTTACTGTCCTACTGTTGGAAGGGTAAACTGCTTATCAGGAAGCTAAGTGTGAATACGGACAGGGGCGCTGTTGTAGACGAAGAGGTCGAGGAAAGCAAACCCAGAGGCCGAGGATGCGGGTGCTGGGTGCTGGTCCTATTGTTGCTGCTGGCCGGCGGCGGGGCTTCCGCCGCCTTGATGGGCACGATCATCACAAGGGAAGAAACGCCCTTGCCCGGCGAGGCGGCTATTGCCGACCTGGGTCTGCGCTACCTGGCCGTGCCGGGCGAATACACCGACATGCGCCTCCCCAACAAGGCATCGATAACCACAGCAAACGGCAAGGCGCTCTATCAGGCTTCGTGCATCATCTGTCACGGGCAAAACGGCTCGCCTGCGCCCCAAAGCATCGGCGCCAGCATGTACCCTTACCCGCCCGACCTGAAGAGCGAACGCACCAGGACCAAGACCGACGGCCAGCTCTTTTGGATATTGGCCCACGGCGTCAACCTGACCGGCATGCCCGCCTGGGGCAAAGATTACGGCAGCGTGTACGAAGATGACGAGTTGTGGAGCATGGTAAAGTTCATACGCGAGGAGTTCCACAACGAAAAGAGGTAGGTCGCACGCATGCTGATACAGCAAGAACAACACCCAGCTGCTAGCGGCTGGGTGTTGTTCTTTAATAGATTCAAAGCCTGGTAGGGGCACGGCGCGCCGTGCCCCTACCGTTGCCATTCCACTGTCGTTCACTGTCATTCCGAACGGACTGAGGAATCAGTGCTGAATGGGTGATGTCTCCTCTTGGCGGTCGGTGTTCGGTGTATAGTATAAGGCAGAGGGCAAGTAAGCAGGCGAGGTACACAGAAAATGAGTCAAAGACCGTCGGGAACCCTGGTCGGACCTACAACTTCCGCAGTGGAGGAGACCAAAGCTCCCCAGAATGAAGCAGGGCATGGTAAGGCTGCGGGCGTGTGGGTGCTGGCAGCAACAATCTTGGGATCGAGCATGGTCTTCATAGATGGGGCTGTAGTGAACGTGGCGCTGCCTGTGATACAGACCGAACTAAACTCCACCGTCACCGACATGCAGTGGGTGGTCGAGGCATACACCCTATTTTTGGCCGCGCTACTGCTTGTGGGCGGCTCGTTGGGCGACCGCTTCGGCAGGCGTCTTGTCTTTGGCGTTGGCGTTGCAGTCTTCACTCTGGCCTCCATCTGGTGCGGACTCGCGCCTGATGCTCTACAGTTGATAATCGCTCGCTCGGCGCAAGGCATCGGCGGAGCTTTGCTTGTGCCCGGCAGCTTGGCTATAATCAGCGCCTACTTCGAGGGCGCCGAGCGTGGACGGGCTATCGGCACCTGGTCGGGCTTCACCGCCATCACTACGGCGCTTGGGCCGGTACTGGGCGGTTTTCTGGTGGAAAATGCTTCCTGGCGCTGGGTCTTTTTCATCAATGTGCCCCTCGCCGCTGCGGTGCTGGCTATAGTGGCGACTCGCTTGCCTGAGAGCCGGGACGAAAAGTCGGCGGGCAAACTCGACTTGATCGGCGCGGCGTTGGCAACCCTGGGGTTGGGTGGGGTGGTGTTCGGCCTCGTGGAAGCCGCCGGTCGCGGACTGAGCGATCCACTCGTCATCAGTTCGCTGGCGGTGGGTGTAGCGTCGCTCCTCCTCTTTATAGGGGCAGAGAAGCGCGAGCGCGAGCCGATGATGCCGTTGGGGTTGTTTCGCTCGCCCACCTTCAGCGGGACCAACCTGCTGACGTTCCTGCTGTACGGCGCGCTGGCCGGGGCGCTGTTCTTCTTCCCCTTCAACTTGCTGCAAGTGCAGGGCTACTCCCCTACCGCAGCGGGGGCCTCGATGCTGCCTTTTGTGCTGCTGCTGTTCGGCCTCTCGCGCTGGTCGGGCGGGCTGGTGGGCCGGTACGGAGCCAAACTGCCTCTGGTGGTTGGACCGCTCATAGCGGCTGTGGGGTTCGCATTATTCGCCGTGCCCGGCGTGGGCGGCAGCTACTGGACCACCTTCTTCCCTGCTGTGTTGGTGCTCGGCCTCGGCATGGCGGTGACGGTGGCCCCACTCACGAGGGCTGTCATGGGCGCAGTGGATGTGAGCCGCTCCGGGATCGCTTCGGGCATCAACAACGCCGTGTCGCGCACCGCCGGTCTTGTGGCAATCGCGGCGCTTGGTATAGTGGCTTTCGGCATCTTCAACAACAGCCTCGACAGCCGCCTGGCAAAGCTGGACCTACCCCCGCAGGCAACTCTGCTGGTGAATAATCAGCGCGACAAGCTGGCCGGCATGGACATCCCACCGAACCTTAGCGCCGGGCAGAGCGCACAGTTGAAGCAGGCCATGGCGAGTCCTATGTTGACGGCTTCCGCGTGAACATGCTCATTGCGGCGGGGCTGGCCGCTCTAAGCGCGGGCTGTGCGCTGCTGCTGGTCGAAGGGAAGGCCGGCAAAGAAGATAAAGTAGGCACCGGCTAGCCGAAAAGCGGGTTGCCGTCTAGCCAAAAGAGCGGGGCGGGTTGCTACTCATGCTGTTATACTTGCAGGAAAAGCATAGTGTGTAGAGGAAGTAAGAGCTAACAAGAGAAGTATGTATAGTAGAGAACAAGGGCCTGGGTCCGGCATGAGCGGCCACAATGGCCACAGACCGACTTCCACAACAGAACAGAGCGACGAGGCCGCCGAAGAAAGGTCGCTGAACGCCCGCCTGCAAGCGCTGAAAAAGAGCGCCCAGGCTACCATGGCGGGTGCGCCGCGCGCCCTGGGGCTGGTATGGGGCACTCACAAGGGCTACACCCTTTCGATGGCCCTCTTTTCGGTGCTGTTCGGTATCATCCCGACGGCCTCCGCATGGGTGAGCAAGCTGCTGATTGACGCGGTGGTGGAGGCGATCAACGGCAACAAATCCGGCGCGCCGGGGGCACAAGACGGGCTGGTAAGCACAGTGATAACGCTGGCGCTGATCCAGTTTGGGTTGGCCGCCGGCAGCGCCCTCCTACAAACCCTGCGTAACATCAACCAGCAGGCGTTACAGGAGTTGACCGCCCAGCGCATCCAACTTATGCTAATGCAGCACGCCAACCGCCTGGACCTGAGCTTTTATGAGAATCCGCAGTTCTACGACACCCTCCAACAGGCGCAGCGCGAGGCTGGCTTCCGGCCCACCTCGATGGTCGAGCAGATGTTCGGCTTGCTCAGCTCGCTCATCACATTCCTGAGCATGATAGCTCTCATTACGAGATTGGGGTGGGTAGTTGCGGTGGTGGCGCTCATCGCCCCTATACCCAGTTTTATCGCCTCGTCGCGCTACGGGTGGCAGGGCTACCGGATGTCGCGCTGGCAGTCGCCCGACCGCCGCCGTATGGCCTATTTTCTTGACCTGCTGACCAAAGACACCTACAACAAAGAGATAAAACTGTTCGGCCTGGGAGACTTCTTTATAGACCGTTGGAATGAGATTTCAATGCGCTTTTTCCACGAGAACCGCAGCCTGGTGAAGCGCCGCTACTTGATGGGCTTCGTCTGGGGCAGCCTCTCCACAGTGGTGACAAGCGGCACTTACCTGTACGTGGCGTTGCGGGCCATCGGCGGCTTTCTCACCCTGGGCGACCTTACCTTCTACACACAGGCGGTCGGCTCCGTGCAGTCGAGCTTGAGCAGCATGTTGGACGGGCTGTCGGGCATGTACGAGAACAGCCTCTATCTCGGCAACCTGTACAGCTTCCTCGATTATGTGCCGGAGATACAGAGTCCGGCGGAACCGCGCAAGCTCGAATTGCCCCTCAAAGGCGGCCTGGAGTTTCGCAACGTGAGCTTTACCTACCCCGGCAAAGAGGAGCCTGCCCTACGTGATGTGAGCTTTACGATAGAGCCGGGCGAGGCGGTGGCCCTTGTAGGGCAGAACGGTGCGGGCAAGACCACTGTAGTCAAATTGCTCACCCGCCTGTACGACCCTGACGAGGGGCAAATCCTGCTGGATGGGCATGACATCCGCGAGTACGACCTCACCGACCTGCACGCCGCCATCGGAGTGATCTTCCAGGATTATGTGACCTACTACTTCAGCGCTCGCGAGAATATCGGCGTGGGTAGGTTGCCTGAGATGGAGAACCTGGAAAGGGTAGAGCAGTCGGCGGCCAAGAGCGGGGCGGCTGGGGTGATAGAGCATTTGCCCCAGGGCTATGATACGATGCTGGGGCGCTGGTTCAACGACGGCTATCAGCTATCGGGCGGGGAGTGGCAGAAGGTGGCGTTGGCTCGCGCCTTTATGCGCGATGCCGAGATACTGATACTGGACGAGCCAACTGCTTCGCTCGATGCTCGCGCCGAATACGAGATATTCGCCCGCATGAAGGAGCTTACCCAGGGCAAGATTGCGCTCTTTATCAGCCATCGCTTCAGCACAGTGCGCCTGGCCGACCGCATCTTTGTGTTGGAGAATGGCACGGTGAGTGAAGCGGGCAGCCACTCGGAGTTACTGACGCTGGACGGAACCTACGCCGAACTGTTCAACTTGCAGGCAGCGGCGTACAGGTAACTCATGCGTAGGGTCCTGCCCCGGAGAGATGGTCAACACCAAACAAGACGTGTAAACACGAAGAGCACGAAGATGCGAAGACACGAAGATTTTTGTTGTTTACCGCAGAGGCGCAGAGCACGCGGAGAAGCGCGCCGAGAGTTTTAGGATTTCTTCACATAGCAAGTTCCCTTACGCCTTGCCTGCCGACTGCATCTTTCCTCACGGACCAGGCGCTCCTGCGACACTCTTTATGAGCCGCAATAACAGTAGAAACCTCCACGCGCTTCTCCCGTACTCTTAAACCCTTCGCATCTTCGTGCCTTCGCGCGCTTCGCGCGCTTCGTGTTTACGTGTCTTGTTTGGTGTACCCTACACTTGCCGCCGGTTAGGTTCTGACTTTCCTCGCGGCCAGGCTGAGCAGCACAAAGAGCACGGCTGCCGACAGCGCGGCGAGGGGTAAGATGCCGCTTCCCGCACCGGTGGTGGGCAGGGAACTCGTGGAACTGCCGCCCGCTGGGGCGGAGGTGCTGTTGGACCCGTCGGTGTTGACTTTGCCTCTGCCGCAGGCCAGGCACTAACCAGATAGCTGCTTGAGGACGTTTCATGTCGCACCGAATGCTCTCTACACTTTTGGTTGCCACACTCACCAGGCGATTCGCCCGGTAGAAGAAGCGCTTCCTTTGTGCGTGGCTGCTGTCCGGCACGAAGACGGCAATATCTACATCGCTATAGGGACCGGCCTCCCCCCGCGCATAGCTGCCGCCCAGGAGGATGCCCACGACGCTTTCGCCGTCTAACTCTGCTACTAATTCTTCAAGGAACTGTTGCGGAAGGTTCATGTTGGAAGCGCAAACTAGAAAAAGAGGTTGCCGAAGGTGAAGGGTTGCCGGTATTGCAGGCGGGGGGTGGTGGACATCATCAGCTCTTGTACCTGTTGTTCAGGCCGGTCGTTGTCCCCTGCTGAGGCGGCAAAGCCGATAGCCGCGCCAGGCTCCGGACGGAACTTGCCGAGGGCCGACCAGGGCACTGCGGCTTCCAGAGTGTATCCCCCACCGGGCCGAGGCATAGCGGCCACCCGTACCGACTTGTTGCGGGCGGCGAGCCTGTCCGGGTTCCAAAAAACCGCTTCGGGGCCAAGTTCTTTGAAGTTGCCTGGGGAAAGCCCAAGTTGGTAATCGTCGCCGTTGGCGCCGGCCACGTTGAAGTCGCTCGCCAGGTCGGTGTCGAACCATACCTCTACGTCGTCGCCTTTGTACAGGTTGTAACCGCGCGTGGCGGCAGTCTGCACATGCACATCGTCCGTGATTACAGCCGATATGTAGAAGTAATCGCTGTCCCAGGCGAAGTTGAACATAGAGCTTATATCGGTTGGGCCGCCGGGCTGCACGCCCTGACTGGGGGCAATGTAGGTGTTGTAGCTTCCCGGCACGGCCCACTGCTGTGCCCCCGCCCAGTCAGAGAGGTCGCCGTCTATCGTCGGCGGCACGAGCGCTCTGGGCACGTGGATATCCGGGCCGTTCTCCTTTCGCAACGGCCCCTGGTAAGTCACCGGGCCTGGAGCCTGAAACCGGGCAGCGGGTGTGCCCCCCAGGTTGATTTTGGGCAGCACACCGGCTGCTTCCCCCAGGGCCAGCGCGCCCAACACCAGCAGCGCAAGCGCGAAAATCAACAGCGGCCCGTTATGCCTCCTGCCTCCAACGCCTCTACCTACGTCAGAGACCGCGCTCCGGCCGTAGTCGGTGTACTCGTCATAGGCAAAATCGCCGGTGTAAGGCTCGTCGGGGGCGTTGCCCGCTACCGTAAGGGTGCTTTGTGCGTTCCGAGCGGCCTTACCCTTCAGCCAGGGCGAGCCGCCCGGCAGCCACTGGGCCACCTCGGCCAGGTCGCGGGCCATATCAAGTGTGTCGGCGTAGCGCAGGCTGGGGTTCTTGGCGAGC
>JBBSIX010000095.1:0-10724 GCA_038231875.1 Chloroflexia bacterium
GGATGCGCCGGCTGTCTCTGGCTATTCGGTTGTGCTGTCGGCTGTGACCGACGTTGCATTATACACGAGCGGGCCTGCAACGTCAAATTTTGTTGGGGAAGGTAACTGTTCAGGCTCGGGGGTGACGCACTGAGGGCGGGTACGCCTTTCGGGGCGAAAAATAACTCTTTTGGTCTATATCTAAAATAGGGGCGCCGGCGTATGTTATAATAGACTGGCACGCGGCAATTAGTCAGCTAAGGAAGACTATGATACGAGCAGGTTTAAGTAGGTCAAGAGAACAAATGCAGACGCCGGTAGCGGCAGCGTCGGGCGACGGCAGCTACCTTGTGGGGGATGCCAGGCATCAGGCTCGCAAGCCGACGCCGTTCCTGCGGCTGCTGGGCAACTTGCTGATATTGGCGGGTGTGCTTATGCTGCTCGGCATAGGCGGCTGGTACGGCTACACTACCTGGTCGAACCAGCAATTCATCAGTCAGGCAGTCGCCGATAAGGGCCTGGTGGTCGAACCGACACTTGACGCCTCTGCTTTGGCCTCCCTGGAGAGCGCTCCGTCGCCCACGGCCACAGCTATCCCGACCGTATCGCTCGCTTTCAAGCCGCTAAACACCGCTTCCAGTAACACGATCAATGCTATTCCCCCGCCTGTACGTATTCAGGACGACTCGCCGCCGGTACACGTGACTATTCCCAGCGTAAAAATAGACAGTAAAGTAGTGCCTGTCGGCTGGAATATGATACCGTCCGGTGGCGGCAAAGGCAAGAGCGAGTGGGAAGTGGCGAACTTCGCGGTGGGCCACCATGCGGGCAGCGCAAATCCCGGCGAGCCGGGCAATGTGGTGATGTCGGGCCACGTGGATTACAAAGGTGAGGTATTCAAAGAGTTACACAACGTGAGCAAGGGCGACGAGGTGATTGTGCAGACCGAGAAAGGCCAGTACATGTACGTCATCACGGATCTGGTGCTGGTGAAAGAAGAAGGGGTTTCCGACGCCCAAAAGCGCGCCAACGCCCGCTACATGGACCCCACAGCCCTGCCTACCCTCACGATGATCACCTGCTACCCCTATGGCGTGGACGACTATCGCTTCATTGCCATCGCCCATCCTTACCAGCCTGAAACTAATCTACAGTCGGACTTCACCCTCCGCTAGCAGGGTCCATCCGCCGATGTTATAGGTAAAAAGAGGAAGTTCAGGATTGCCCTGAACTTCCTCTTTTTGGGGACGCTTTGGGCTTTGGGAAGCTCTACCTAGCTCAGGCCGCTGGGCGAGCCTGCGGTGTCGTCGGTGTCAATGGTGCTCCAGCTGCCCACGTCCTGTATCTCTGCTTTGGAGGGATTGCGGGCTGTGTTGCGGTTGGGGGCGGCTTCCCCAGGCTCCGAGCCTTCAGGCATCTCCCCGCGAGGCGTCTCAACTACGGACGCATCCTCGTAGGCGGGCACACCCCAGGAAGTCCCCGTCTGCAAACTGTCCGAGCCCTCAATGATGTACGGGTAAGTACCGCCGACCCGCTCGGAGGACGTCACGCCCGCCGTTTCGTCGAGGGCGGGGTCTTGCTGCGGGGGGACAGCCCTAACGATATTAGGGTTCTCATCGTCCACCACCAGATTGTCGTGCGTTACACCCAGGTTTTCGTGAGCCACCCCGCCTGGACCGCCCGTTGCACTGCCCACCCCATCGGGGCCGGTGACATCCTGGCGATTGAAGTAGCCTTCGTCCTGTCCTCCGGCGCTTGCTCCTCTATCGAAATAACCGCTCATGTTGCACCTCCTATTCTTAATATAGGCATGAAGCAGTTCTCGTGCCCAGGTGCATGAGCAGACCGCTTCGCCCCTCCCCACTCGTTGGCTTATGGGCTAATGGCCCCCTCCTATAAGTTGGTCGAGGGCATGTGGCAGCACTGGGAGTATGGCTTCGAGGCACTCCTGCACGCCGTTGGGCGACCCCGGCAGGTTTAAGATCAGTGTGCGCCCGCGTACCCCCGCGACCGCGCGGGAGAGCGCGGCCATAGGGGTAGTTCGCAACGAGATGGCCCGCATCAGTTCGGCAAGCCCCGGCACCTCGTACTCCACCACGCTCAGGGTGGCCTGTGGGGTTACGTCGCGCGGCGAGATGCCTGTGCCTCCACTGGTGACGATCAAACTGTGCTCCTGGTCGCACCAGGCAAGCAGCTTTTCCACGATACTTTCCACGTTGTCCGGCACGATGGCCGTGTTCACCTCAGCGATCTGGAGTTGCTCGCTCAGGATGCGTGCGGCAAGTGGTCCGCTGCGGTCTTCATAGCTGCCCGCCGAGGCTCTGTCGCTCACCGTCAGCACCGCTACTTTCATCGTGTGTCCCTCCTTGTTCCGGTTAGGTCGGACTCATGAGCCTTGAACCTTTGCCGAAGTATGGCATAATTAGGCCGAGATAAAAAGGGGGAGCAAGCCTAATTTGAAAGGTCTTGGAGTGCGGGCGGCGAGTGGGGCGGCGCTGTTGGCGGTTGTGCTGTCTGCCATATGGGTGCAGGGCGTGTTCCTAATGCTGCTGGTTGCCCTGGCTGCGGGGCTGGCGGCGCACGAGTTCTACACAATCGCCAGGCGAGCAGGCTACCTGCCGTTATACCCGGCGGGATTGGCCGTGTCGCTGCTGCTGGCTCTGCGGGGCTATCTGGGGGGTGATCTCGCGTTGGGGGTGGCCTACACCGGCCCCAGCGTGGCGGCAGAGGTCATGGTGCTGGCGTTGGTGTTGTTCCTTGCACTGGCCCGCACGGGTGCGGCGTGGTTGCGTCCGCTGCGCCCTGTGGCCCTGCCCACCGCAGGCACATCGCCCGGTGGACGCAGCCCCTACCTCGCCTGGGCAGACCTGGGTTTGACCCTGGGCGGCGCTATATACACGGGCGGCTTGCTTGGCTATGCTCCCCTGCTGGCGGCTCTGTCTGAGAGCGCACAGCGTGGAGGGGGCTTCGCCTGGCTGATGGCCGTGTTGCTCGTCACCGCAGCTTGCGACACAGGGGCCTATCTTGTGGGCAGCCTGCTGGGTAGGCACAAGCTGATCCCGCACATCAGCCCCGGGAAGACGTGGGAAGGGCTGGCGGGCGGGTTCCTGGGTTCGGTGGCGGCTGCCCTGGCGCTCATGGGCCTGCTGAAGCTGGGAGTGTACCAGGCCGTAGTCCTGGGCCTGCTGGTCTGCCTGGCGGCGGTAGCGGGCGACCTGAGCGAGTCTCTCCTCAAGCGAGCGGCGGGCGTCAAAGACAGCAGTCGGCTCATCCCTGGTCACGGCGGCGTGCTCGATAGGCTGGACAGCATCCTCTTTGTGACGCCGGTGATATACTGGTTCACACAGGTCATCTAAGAGGAGACGCAAGAGGCACAGATGGAGAGAGGCACGGACACAAGGATCAATTACGAGTGGCAGCCCAGCGAGGGTTGGTACAGGGCGATGCGGGTCTTCTTCGGGGTGGTGTTCCACACAGCCTGGCCTTTGAGGGTAGAAGGCGCGGAGCACGTGCCGCGTCAAGGTGCGGCGGTGGTGGTGAGCAACCATCTCAGCTTGATAGACCCGTTCGTGGTGGGCTACGCCGCCAACCGTTTGGTGAATTTCATGGGCAAGGAGGAGTTGTTTCGCACTCCGTTCGTAGGCTTCCTCATCCGGCAATTAGGTGCGTTTCCGGTGGACAGGGGGCGGCGGGACGCCTCTGCTATGCGTATCGCCCTGCAAGTGCTCAAGGCGGGCGAACTGCTGGGGATGTTCCCGGAAGGCACGCGCAGCACAGGCGGGGAGATGTTGGAGTTCCGGACCGGAGCCGTGCGCCTGGCTACTAAGACGCGCAGCCCTATCATCCCTGTTGCCGTCCGCAACACTAACCACGCCATGCCTCCGGGCAGAATTATCCGACCGGCTCGCATCTCCGTCCGCTTCGGCGAGCCGTTCGAGTTAACCGAACTGTACGAAAGCAACAGCAAAGGCGAAGCAATGGAGCGCGCCCTCGCCGTGCTCAAGGAGCGCATCGAGGAGTTGGCATAAGAAAGCAGGTACGGGGTGTTTGGAGTGGAGATAGGACGGCGCTCGCCGTAAAAGGCCGGATTTGGGGTATGAGCAGACAGACCGTAGTCCAACCCCAAGTCTGAGCATTTACCGCCAGCGCCAGCCTGCTTTGTTGACATACCGCCGCCGGACGCATAGAATAGACCCATTATGCGTATCTTTGCTACACCCCCTTACAAGAATGAACCCGAACTGCTGGACGAGGCCGGAGACGTGAGCTGGCGGGAACTCGAAGGCACTCTACGTGACATCAGGCGAGCCAACATATTCGGGCTTGGGACCTGGGTGGTCAAGCGTCACCTGGAGGCTGTGCTGCATGCACGCATGCACGCCGGCCCGGTTCGGGTGCTGGACATAGCCACAGGGTCGGGCGATATACCGGAGGAGCTTTTCAGGTGGGCGCGTGCGCGCAATATAGAGCTTTCTGTTGTGCTGACCGACATCAGCCCTGCAATCCTGGATGTTGCCCGGCGTCGTATTATAGAGGCGGGGTTCGGAAGCCAGGCAAGCTATGTCGTTTGCGATGCTGCATACTTGCCCTTCTCGGATGCCGAGTTCGATGTGGTAGTTTGCTCGTTGGCGCTGCACCACCTGGGGTTGTCGTCGGCTAAGGCCGCCATACGCCAGATGGCCCGCGTGGCACGACTCGGCTTTATCATCAACGACATCTACAGGGCGCGGGGGGCGTGGCTGATGGCCTGGTTACTGGCCCACGCGACCACCGCCAACCGGCTCACCCGGCACGACGGACCTGCTTCGGTGCTGCGTGCCTACACACCAAATGAGGCTCGCAGGATGGGGCAGGAGGTGGGTGTGCCTGTAACTGTAGAGGTTCACCCGTTCTGGAGGATGGCCTTGCTGGGCGGCGCGTGTATACACAAACAAACCGAGGCCCCAGCGGAGTAGCCGGCATGAGCGCAACTAAACTGTACGACGCAATTATCGTAGGGGCCGGACCGGCCGGCTCGGCCTGCGCCGCCCTGCTTGCCGGGCAAGGCTTCGATGTCTTGCTGCTGGACAGGGCAGCCTTCCCCCGCGACAAAGCCTGCGGCGAGTACACAAGCCCGCAGACCGAACAGGCGCTGCGGCGCATAGGCGCGCTTGAGGCGGTAGAAAGAGCCGGCGCCCGACGCTTGCGCTCTATGCGGGTGATCAGCCCGCGCGGCCATCTCTTTTCAATGGACTACAGCGGCCCTGAGCAGAGCGGCGGGGCGCAAGTGTTAGCTACACCTCGGCGCTTGCTCGATGCGGCTCTGGTGGAGCATGCCCGGCAGTGCGGCGCGGAGGTTCGTGAGCGCGAGAAGGTAGAGGCCGTTTCCTTGCGCGACGGCAAGGCCGGGGGTGTTGTGTTGCGTGCGCGCAACGGCGCGGCGCGCGAGGAGCAGGCCAGATTGGTCGTAGGCGCCGACGGGGTACACTCGGTTGTGGTGCGGAGTCTGGGCCTGGGCGCTCCCCTGCGCTGGCCCCAGAACATGGGCATGGTGGCCCACTATCGCGGGTACAACGGTCTGGACGATTGGGGCGAGATGCACACAGGGCGGCAAGGCTACGCGGGGCTGGCCCCTCAGTCGGGTGGGTTGCTCAACGTGGGCCTCGTTATGCCGATGCATGCCTCTACGAGGCTGGAGGGGAAAGGGGCGGGCGAGCGGTTTGAGGCCTTCGCAAAATCGTTTCCCGGGGTGCGGACCTGCCTAGACGGAGCCGAGCGAGTATCATCGGTGCGTGGCGTGGGCCCGATTGGCTCGCGGGTGCGGCGCACTTCGGGCGCGGGGTACTTGCTGGTGGGTGACGCAGCAGGCTTTTTCGACCCATTCACGGGAGAGGGTGTGTACAAGGCGCTGCGAGGCGCGGAGCTTGCAGCCGAAGTAGCCTCCCAGGCACTCACCGCCGACGACCTGGGCACTCGTTCGCTGGCTCGCTACAGCAGGCTGCGGCGGCGGGAGTTCGCGGCCAAGGAGATGGTGTGCCGGCTGGTGCAAACCTTTGTCGGCTTGCCGCCGTTGATGGACTATGCGGCGACACGGCTGGCCCGGCGCGCCGATGTGCGTGGGGTGCTCACAGGCGTGCTGGGCGATCTCGCCGACCCGCGTGCTGCCCTCAGCCCACTGTTCCTCTGGTCGCTGCTGCGGCCCTGATTTATGATAGACCCCGGCTTGGAGAGTAGCCGGACAATCGGCCTCGGAGCCGTTGTTCTACTTCAAGTAACTATGCACACAAGCAACGAAATCGTCATACGCAGCAGCTACAGCGCTATCTTTAGCCTCGCCGCCCGCATCGAGGACTGGGGCCACATTTTGCCCCACTATCGCTACGTGCGGATACTACGGCGCAGAGGCAATCATAAGCTGGCGCGTATGTCGGCCTGGCGCAACTTCATCCCCGTTACGTGGAGCGCCGTGCAGACCGTCGAGGCGGGCGACGAGGCCCGGCCTGGGCGCATCCTGTTCCACCACGTCAAGGGGCTGGTGCGCGGTATGGACGTTGAGTGGTCGTTCCACCCCATGCCGGACGGCGCGGTGCTGGTGCGTATCGCCCACCGACTTGGCGAACCGCCCTTCCCGACGAGGCTGCTCGGCCCCAGGTTGACCGATCTCATCGTGGGCCGGGCATTTATCGGCTACATCGCGGCAAAGACGCTGGAGCGGGTGAAGGAATTGGCGGAGCGTAACCTTTGAGCGCCGAGAGCATATCAACATATAGTTCCTGTACCTTCTGCGGATAACGCATCAGAAACGAGGCTCAATTGGTAGGCACAGACCGAAAACTAAACAGGGTGGTCATCACCGGCATCGGGGCGATCACCCCCATCGGCAGCGGGCGCGACGGCCTGTGGCGTGGGGTGCGGGAGGGAAGGTCGGCGGTCAAACGGATCAGCCGGTTCGACCCCTCGCAGTTCCGCTCGCAGGTGGCCGCGCAGGTTGAGGACTTCGACCCGCTGGACCACATGGAGCCGCAGCGCGCCCGCCGCCTCGACCGCTATTCGCAGTTTGCCCTTGCCGCCGCACAACAGGCCGTGCTGGACTCCGGGCTGTGCCTCTCCTCAAAGGATGCCGAGCACACCGGGGTATATCTGGGCAGCGCGCTTGGAGGGCTGGCCTTCGCCGAGGAGCAGCACACAGCCTTCATGGAAGGCGGCATACGCCAGGTGAGTAACATCCTGGCTTTGACGGTGTTCGGGTCGGCTTCCTCCTGCAATATCGCGATGGAGATGGGGCTGTTCGGCCCCAACCAGACGAACGCCAACTCCTGCGCTTCGGGGGCGGTTGCCCTGGGCGAAGCCTTCAACGTGATCAGGCTGGGCAGGGCGCGGGTGATGCTGGCAGGTGGGGTAGAGGCCCCGCTCGCGCCTCTGACGTTCGGAGCTTTCGACGTTATCAGGGCTATATCAAGCAACTCGAACGGCCTGCCGGCCTCGGCTTCGCGGCCTTTCGATGCCCATCGAGACGGATTCGTCATGTCGGAGGGCGCGGCGGTGCTGACGCTTGAGGAGTATGGGCACGCCGTTGCAAGAGGGGCCACTATCTACGCCGAACTGCTGGGCTACTCGACTACCACCGACGCCTACCACATGACTGCCCCACGTCCTGATGTCGCCCAGTCTACCCGCGCCATGCGGGAGGCGCTACAGGATGCACACTTACAACCTTGGGAGATAGACTACATCAGCGCGCACGCTTCGGCGACGCCCCTGAACGACAAGACGGAAACGCTTGCCGTCAAGCAGGTATTCGGCGAGCATGCCGCCTGCATACCGATGAGCGGCACCAAAGCAATGCACGGCCATGCCCTGGGTGCGAGCGGAGCGTTTGAGCTTGCGATCAGTTGCCTGGCGCTACAGCATGATTATTTGCCGCCCACGATCAACCTTGAACACCCCGATCCCGATTGCGACCTGGACTATATCCCCGGCGAGGGGCGCCATAGACGGGTAAATACTGTGCTGTCCAACTCGTTCGGCTTTGGGGGCATCAACGCCTGCCTGGTGCTCGGCAGGGTCTAATATGGGAGCAGGCCGGGGTGGTTCTACGGCGCCAACTCCGGGTGCTCACCAATGAAGGCGCGTGCCAGCCTCTCGCCGACCTCTTTGTCCTCTTGAGAGAGCGCGCCGTCCAGCACAAGCTCGAGCAAGTAGTCCTTGACGCGGCCTATCCAGGGGCCTGGCCTGCCGCCGAAAATCTGCATTAGCTCGTCGCCGTTCAGGGGGCTGTGCAGCTTTTCCACCTCCTCCTGCGCCTCTATCTCCTCGCACCGGGAGTAGAGCGCCTCTATGCGCGCCAGGGCTGCGGCCACACGGTGAGGGCGCTGGGAGGTTATGTCGGCCCTGGATAGTGCGAACAACCGCTCGGTGATGGGCGCCGTTTCCCGTAAGAACCGGCGTACCGCCCCGTCGCTCCAGCTTTCGTCGTATAGGCCGATACGCAGGTGCTCCAACACAAGTTGCTCCACCTGCTCGACAACCTCTTGTGGGCGGCGCAGGCGCGTCAGGATGCGCCGGGCCATAGCGGAACCCAGCTTTTCGTGGCCGAAGAAGTGTACCTCCCCATCGGTGATGCCGTAGGTGGCAGGCTTGGCAATATCGTGCAGGAGGCCGGCCCAGCGCAGTATGAGGTCGAGCGGGGTGCGGTCCAGCACCTTGAGGGTGTGGGGATATACCTCTTTGTAGTGGAGCGGGCCGCGCTCCATTTCGTGCATCTCAAGCAATTCGGGCACGGTGTAGGGGAGCAACCCCAGGTTGTCCAGCAGGCTTATCCCTTCGCTGGGTTGCTCGGCCAACAGCAGGCGGTCCAACTCATCCCCCACGCGCTCGCGGGCCGTGCCCTCCAGCAACGGGGCCAACTCGCGCACCGCCTGTCGCGTGTCTCGGTCAATAAAGAAACCGAGTGTGGTAGACAGCCGCACCGTTCTCAGCAGGCGGAGAGGGTCTTCGCGGAACCGTTCTTCGGGGCTGCCGACGGCGCGGATAAGGTGGTGGCGCATGTCAAGCTCGCCGCCGTAGGGGTCGTGCGTTTCGCCGGTGAGCAGGTCCTGGGCGATGGCGTTGACGGTGAAATCACGGTGGGCCAGGTCGGTGTGGAGCGCAGCCATTACACCCCCGCCCGGCGTCGCTTCATCCCGGTTGCGAAAGGTCGTAACCTCGATGGTTACCTCGCCCAGTCGGGCCGCTACGGTGCCGAACTTCTCGCCGATTGGGTACACGGCGTCGGCGCCCGTCGTATCCAGCATCGTCTTGATGTCGGCGACGGGGGCGTCGGTGGTCAGGTCGAGGTCGTGTACCGGCCTGTCCATCAGCCGGTCGCGCACGCTGCCTCCCACCAGAAAGAGGCTGTAGCCGCCCAGCTTGGCAGTGTCAGCCAGTCCCTTGAGCAAATTTTGGATGTCGGTCGGCAAGCCGGGTTCCAAGTGAAGCATCCTCTCTAGCCTGGCCTCTGCCCGAAGAGGGCGCGACCCAACCTCACCATAGTCGCGCCCTCCTCGATGGCCGTTTCAAAGTCGTCGCTCATGCCCATGCTCAAGTGCCGCCAGTCGCCCGGTTGCCTGCTTCGCAGTTCGTCCAGCAAGCGGCGCAGCGCGGCAAACGTCTCGTGCAACTCCCCTGCGCCCGCGCCCAGGCGGGCAATCGTCATCAGCCCTACACCGTGCAAGTGGGCGCACCCGGCCAACGACTCGGCCAGGCGGGGCAGGTCAGCAGGTTGCACGCCCGCTTTGCTTGCCTCCCCCGTCAGGTTCACTTCGAGGAGCACCGGCATAGGTGTGCCGCCGGCCTCCCGGACGGCAGCGTCCAGCGTCTGCACCAGCGAAATGCGGTCCACCGACTGTATACAGTCGAAATGCCTCGCGGCTGCACGAGTTTTGTTGCGTTGCAGGCTGCCGATCAGGTGCAGGGTTATACCTTCCCTGGGAACGCCTTCGCCGCCGGTCTCTTTGTGTTCTGCGAACTTGCTTATCGCCTCCTGTACTCGGTTTTCGCCGAAGTGGGAGAGGCCCGCCTCGCATGCCGCCATGATGCTTTCGACAGGCTGCGCCTTGCCGGCCGCTATCAAGGTGACAGCCTCAGCCGAGCGCCCCGACCGTATCGCTGCCCGCTCAATGCGCTCTCTAGCCCACTCTATGTTGGAGGCTATTTCGTTTTGCTGCATAGGAAAGAATGTCATGATGCTAAATGCCGTAATGCTAATTGAGAGCGAACACCCAGGTGGCGTCCTTATGGTAGAGCAGGGTGAAAAGCTCGGGGTTGGACAGTAGCATCTGCTTATCGAAGTATTCGCCGCGCCCGCCGATATAGATGTGGGTAATACCCTCCGCTTTGAGGCCCTGACGGATGGCATCGGGGGGTTGGTTTGTGCCCACCAACGGTTCGACACCCATCAAATCGCGCTCGTCCTTCAGGTAATTGGGATCGGCCAGCCGCTCATTGTACGCGGTCATGGGGGGCACAGAAGAGCGCACCCCAGCCACCAGGGGAACCCACAGCCCGGCATCCGTGCCCAACACAGAGTCGGGCGACCAGGGGAAGGCGAACGGTTCGGCCAGCACATAGGAGTCGCGGGGGATGTGTTCTCGCATCCAGGTCATAGCCTCTACGTCGCCCCTTGTGATGTACAGCTTGAAATCGTGTAGGGGAGCCAGGTGTAACCCCGAAGCCAGGCCGCCCACCAGCGTCAACGCCCCTATCAGCCCTCCGGCGAGCAGGGGCCA
>JBBSIX010000096.1:0-10595 GCA_038231875.1 Chloroflexia bacterium
TCTTACTATAGTTGCTTGTAATACTCTCTCTTGTTCAGCCGGCGGATACGGTTGCGTAGCGCACGTCCCTGCGCCTGATCTGTGCATGGCCGCTAAGATTGCCGTACCGGTACATGTAACGCGCAGGCGTGGGATAGAACCCTACGTTGTCTTGGGTATAACTCTGGGGCGAAGCAGCCCCTCACGCGACGCTTCACTTCCGAGCTATACACCTGTTAAGTTCGTCGTCTCTTTGGCGGACGGCAGCCGTTGTGAGGTATAGGGGTAACGTCGCTGATGGACAACACCTGTATGCCGGCGGCCTGGAGAGAACGTATCGCCGACTCGCGCCCCGATCCGGGGCCTCTCACGAACACTTCCACCTGGCGCAGGCCGTGCTCCATTGCTCGGCGAGCCGCACCCTCGCCCGTCACCTGGGCGGCATAGGGGGTGCTTTTGCGCGAGCCTTTGAAGCCCGTCGCTCCGGCGCTGCCCCACGCGAGCACGTTGCCCTGTGGGTCGGTAAGGGTCACTATCGTATTGTTGAAGGTAGACTGCACAAAAGCCTTGCCGCGCGGCACCACCTTGCGCTCTCTGCGCCGTGCCCTGGCTGCCCGTGCCTTCTTCGCTGTTACCTGTGGTTGCTGTTTCTCGGCCATTTCCTCTCCTAATTCAAGAGCTAACAAGCGATTGAGAACAATCTCCTAACCGCTTGTAGTAAAAACCTACTTCTTCCTGCGTGAGCTCATCGTCCTTTTGGGACCGCGACGTGTGCGGGCGTTGGTGCGCGTGCGCTGGCCGTGTACCGGCAGGCCGCGCTGGTGGCGGATGCCTCGGTAGCACTTGATCTCGACCAGCCGCTTGATGTTCATGCTCACCTGGCGGCGCAGGTCGCCTTCGACCATGTATTCTTTGTCAACCACCTCGCGCAAGCGGTTCACCTCTTCCTCGGTCAGGTTACGCACGTGTGTGTCGGGGTTGACCTCGGTCTTTGAAACTATCTTCTTGGCGGTGGTGGGGCCGATGCCATATATATAGGTCAAGGCCACTTCCACTCGCTTGTCGCGTGGTATGTCTACACCGGCAATCCTAGCCATGTTTCCTCCTGATGCCTACACTAAGGAAGCTTATCCCTGCCGCTGCTTATGCTTGGGGTCGCTGCAAATTACCATTACCACGCCGGACCGCTTGATCACTCGGCACTTGGCACAACGCGGCTTTACTGATGCTCGTACTTTCATCTCTCTTGTCCTTTTTCCATTCTGTGTGAGGTTAGGCGTTGAAGCGCACACCGGCTGCATGGCGCCACCCTACTTCATCTGCTTAATTCTCTCTACTATTTGTCCTCTGGTCAGGTCATACGGCGACAACTCGACCAGCACCCGGTCCCCCGGTATGAGGCGTACCGGCAGCATGCGTAGCTTGTCCGACAGGCGAGTTGTTACGTAGTGGCCGCTATCGAGCTTTACAATCCAAGTATCGTTAGGCGCAGGTTCATCTACGCGACCTTCGACCCTGATTGCCTCTTTCTTCTCCGACAACAGCCCCTCAGATGCCCACATGTGTTGTTTACGGCGCTTTTCCGGGGCGTATTTCTCCAACTTGCTGCCGGGAGCACCAAACACTAATTATATCACAAGCCTACGGCAAAGTCAAAATGTCCGGCCCGTTGGAGGTGACGGCTACCGTATGCTCGAAGTGGCACGACGGTTGGCGGTCCTTTGTCACCACAGTCCAGAAATCGTCCAGCGTTTCGGTCTCCTGAGTGCCGAGGTTGATCATCGGCTCGATGGCGATAACCAGCCCTTCACGCAGGGGAACACCCTTGCCACGCGGCCCATGATTGGGCACCGACGGTTCCTCCCAAAGGCTTCTGCCGATGCCGTGCCCGCCATACTCGCGCACGATGCCGTACTCGGGGCTGCCCTCGTGGATACGCTGTTCGATGGCATACGAAATATCGCCCAGGCGATTGCCGGCCCGCGCTTGCTCGATGCCCACCCGGAGCGCATCGCGCCCCGTCTCCAGCAGATGCTTGATTTCAGGGCCGACTTCGCCCACCGCAACCGTCACCGCCGCATCGCCGTGCCAACCCCTATATATCACCCCGCAATCCAGAGAGACAATATCGCCTTCCTGCAACGGGCGGTCGTTGGGTATGCCGTGAACGATCTGCTCGTTCACCGAGGCGCAGATCGAGCCGGGAAAAGCCGGGATAGCCGGATAAGGGTGGTAGCCCCGAAAAGTGGGGATAGCGCCCTGCCCCTTTATGAACTTGTATGCCAGTGCGTCAAGCTCCTGTAGGGTGACGCCCGGCTTGGCATGCTCCGACAGCATCTGCAAAGTCTGCCCGACGATTCGCCCGGCATGCCGCATTAGCTCTATCTCTGCTTTTGTCTTAGTTTTGATTGACATTGCTGTTCAGGTTTCCACCGGTTCAAAGAAGCTCCGGTTTGCGCTTCGCTAGCGTAAGCAGGTCATCAGATCTTCCGTGACCTTTTCTATCGGCTGTTCTCCATCTACTTCACACAGGAGGCCGCGCTCCTGATAGTAGGCGATGATAGGGCGGGTCTGCTCGAAATAGACCGTCAGGCGCTTTACTGCCGTCTCCCGCTTGTCGTCCTCGCGCTGGTAAAGCGGGCTGCCGTCATGGTCGCAAATACCCTCAACTTTGGGCGGGTTGAACTTCTCGTGGTACACGTGCCCACAGCCGCTACAGGTGAGCCTACCCGACAGGCGGTCTATCAGCACCTCATCATGCACATTTATGTAAAGTGCGGCGTTTACCCGTTGGTGCTTCAAATCGAGGGCATCATCGAGGGCAGCGGCCTGCGGCAAGGTGCGGGGAAAGCCGTCCAACAGCACACCTCGCGCAGCGTCGGGGGCGGCCAGCCGGTCCACTATCATGTTAATGATCAGATCGTCGGGTACCAGCTCTCCTTTTTTCATATACTCGTTGGCGACTTCGCCCAGTTCGGTGCCGCGCCTGCGGTGGTCGCGCAGCAGGTCGCCGCTCGATATGTGCAGCAGGCCCAGGCTTTCTTGCAGCAGTTCAGACTGCGTGCCCTTGCCCGCGCCCGGCGCACCTAGAAAGATTAGGATCATGGTGACTCCGTTGTCACGTGCAGTGTGAAACTTAACTTGAACGCTATCTATTGATGAAGCCCTCATACCGGCGCATGAGCAGTTGTGCTTCCAACTGTTTCATGGTGTCTATCGCCACACCCACCAGGATGAGGAGGGCTGTAGCGGTGAAGTTGAGCAGTTGCACGCCGGTGATCAAGGAGGCCAGCCAGGGGGCGATAGCCACCACGCCCAGGAATACCGCGCCCGCCACCGTGATGCGCGTCAGCACCGTGTTGAGGAAGCGGTCTGTGTTGGGGCCGGGGCGTATACCGGGCACCGAACCACCCGACTTTTGCAGGTTCTCAGCGATGCGCTGTTGGTTGAACACTACGCTGGTATAGAAGAAGGTAAACACCACCACCATCAGGAAGTACACCAGGTTGTACTGCACCGTGCTCGGCTGGAAGAAAGAGTAAAGAGTAGTCGCCACATCGCGCACCCAGGGAGTGGAAGCCGAGATGAAGAAGCCCGAAACAATAGCCGGGAAAGCCATTATCGAAAGAGCGAAGATCAGCGGGATCATGCCGGACGAGTTGACACGCAACGGTATAAAGGAGGAACCCGCCTGGCGCATCATGCGTCCACCGCGCATAATCGAGCGCGAGTAATGCACAGGTATACGCCGCTGCCCCTCGTTGATCAGGATAATGCCCACCACCGTCGCCAAACCCAGCGCTATGAACAGGGCAAGGTTGAACACATTGGCCCCTGTGCTGCTGGTCTGCCCCAGTTGCAATATTTGAGCCGGGATGCGGGCCACAATACCGCCGAAGATGATGATCGAGATACCCTGGCCGATGCCGTTTTCCGTGATCAGTTCGCCTATCCAGATAAGGAACATTGTGCCGCACACCAGGCTCACTATGACCGTCAGGCTGTAGAACCAGTTAGGGCCGAACAAGCCAAAATTGGGCAGCGCTCGGAACTGGCTGTTGAGCAGTTGCACCTGTCCGAAGGCCTGCAAAGCCGCCAATGGAATCGTAAGCCAGTAGGTGTACTTGTTGATCTGGTTGCGTCCCGCCTCGCCCTCTTTGCTCAACTCGGTCAGGCGCGGTATCACACCGGTGAGCAGCTGGATAATAATCGAGGCGGTAATATAAGGGTAAACGCCCATCGCCGACACGCTGAAGCTCGACAGCGCGCCTCCCGAAAAGATCGAGAGAATATTGAACAGGCCGCCGAACTGGTTGTTGTTGGGGTCAAAGGCCCGATTGAGGGCTGCGAAGTCAACGCCCGGCACGGGAATGTGCGCCACAAAGCGAAATATGATCAGCATCGCCAGCGTAAAGAGTATCTTCCGACGCAAGTCGCCTATCTTGAAGGCGTTTATAACAGCCTGGAGCATGGCCGTTTTATCCTTTCAGTGGTTTCACTATGTCGCTATATGTTTAGCTGTTGCGATTCCGCCGGGCTTCGTATGCGCGCACCGGGGCTTCGCTGCGGCCTCTGGCTCGGCGTGGGGCTTTCGGCTCATCAATCAAGGTAACGCTGCCACCCGCCGCCTCTATCTTCTGCCGAGCGCTCTCGCTTACTTTGTGAGCGGTCACGTACAGGGGCTTGGCTATTTGGCCGTCGCCCAGTATCTTCACGTCCCGGTCCAAGTCGCGCACCAGCCCCGCCGCAAGCAAACTCTCAGGCGTCACCTGGCTGTCGGCTTCTATGGCGTTTAGCTGTGCCAGGTTCACAATATGATAGCGGATCGACCAAATGTTGGTAAAGCCGCGCTTGTAGGGAAGCTGCTGCTGGATAGGGGTCTGGCCGCCCTGGAACCTCGCCGGCACGCTGCCGCCCGAACGAGACTTCTGGCCTTTGGTGCCTCGGCCGGCGGTCTTGCCGTAGCCCGATCCTGGGCCTCGGCCCACCCGCTTCCTTTCCTTATGAGCGCCTTCGGGCGCACGCAAATCGTGGAGTTTCAATGCTTTTCCTTTCAGGGACCAAGAACTACAATCGCAGAGGGCTACTTCCACCCCCGGACCCTAGTTCGCGATTACTCTTCCCCTTCTACCTTCAGCATGTGCTTGACTTTGAAAATCTGGCCTCTGAGCTGAGGGGTGTCGGGTAGCTCAAGCGTCTGGTTGAGACGGTTGAAGCCGATTGCCTTGATAGTGGCCTTCTGGTCTTTGGGGTAGCCTATAGAGCTGCGAACCCATGTGATACGCACGGTTCCGGCTCCATTCTCGGCTCCGCTCCCGTTGAAGTCGGAGTTAGCCTCTGCCACGTCCGCCTCCTTCGCGAGCACCGCGACCACCTCGACCGCCTCGATCAGCACGACCGCCCTTGCCGGCGCCGGGTCCAGCCTCGACAGGCCCGCCCTTATAGCGGCGCTCCGACTCGGCGGTCTGTATGCCGGTAGGTGTAAAGGTGAGAGCAGCAGGCCCGCTCGGCGTGGCGTCGTGGCCCGCTGCCTGGGCCTTTCGCAGAGCCAGGTCTTTGCGATACAGGCGGCGTTCCATCTCGTCCTGCGGTATACCCCGGCGCATCGCTTCCTCCTCGACGGAATGAAGCCGCGAAAGGGCGAGCAGGGTGGCGCGCACCAGATTGATCGGGTTGTTGTTGCCGAGCGACTTGCTCAACACGTCCTTCACCCCTGCCGCTTCCAGCACGGGGCGCACACCGCCGCCGGCGATTACACCGGTTCCGGGCGCTGCGGGGCGGAGCAGCACTTTGCTGGCTCCATACGACACTGTGATCTCGTGGGGAATAGTGCTGCCCACCAGGGGCACACGGATCATGTGCTTGCGGGCATCATCGGTGGCCTTGCGGATCGAATTGGGAACCTCGGAAGCCTTGCCCGTGCCCGCGCCCACCATGCCGCGACCGTCGCCAACCACCACCACCGCGCTGAAGTTGAACCGGCGACCGCCCTTGACCACTTTGGACACGCGGTTCACCTGCACCAACTTCTCCTCTAATTCCGATACCGGTCTGTCTACTCTTGCCATGATACCTCCAGCGAACGGCGAGGCTTGCGTGCAGCTTGCGAAAAAGCAAATCCGCACACGCCCCCGCGTTTAGAAATTCAGTCCCCCCTCGCGAGCACCCTCGGCGAGGGCTTTGACGCGGCCATGATACAGGTAGCCGCCTCGGTCGAACACCACTTTGCTGATACCGGCGGCTTTGGCGCGCTCTGCGATCAGCTTGCCCACTGCCGTAGCCTGGCCGCTCTTGGCGGCCTCGCCGACCGCCCCGTCCAGGGTGGAAGCGGCAGCCAGGGTGTGGCCTTGCGTATCGTCAATGACCTGTGCATATATGTTGTTCAGGCTGCGGAAAACGTTCAGGCGCGGCCTCTCCGGGGTTCCATGCACCTTAGCGCGCACTCGGCTGTGCCGCTTTGTCCTCGCCTTCAACTGATGTGGTTTTGCTTTCATTAATGGTCTGTCCTCTTTGCTGCCTGGAAAATACAGGCTGAACTAACTTACTTCTTCCCGCCGACCTTGCCGGCTTTGCCTGCCTTGCGGCGGACGCGCTCGCCCTGGTAGATGATGCCCTTGCCCTTGTAGGGTTCAGGCTCTTTGAGCTTGCGAATTTGGGCGGCTTGCTCGCCGACCATTTGCTTATCTATGCCCGACACGCTCAGGCGGGTGGGCGTTTCGACGTTGAAGCTGATGCCCTGCGGCGGTTCCACCCTCACCGGGTGGGAGAAGCCAAGCGACAGCACCAGCGAATTGCCGTCTTTAGCGGCACGATAACCCACCCCTGAAATCTCCAGCACACGGGTAAAGCCGTCCGTCACGCCCACCACCATGTTGCTGATCAGCGTGCGGGTCAGCCCCTGCAAGGCACGGTTGATTTTGGCGTCGCTGGGGCGCGTTACCACGATCTGTCCATCTTCCTGGGCAAGGTTCACCTCAGGACGGAATGTCTGCTCCAACGTGCCTTTCGGCCCTTTTACATTTACTGTTTGCCCGTGTATGCTGACCGTTACCCCTTTAGGCACGGGCACAGGCTTGTTTCCAATACGTGACATGTAACTCCTCCAACGGATCGTGAGTGTCGGCACGCAGGCCGCATGCCTGGCTATTTCCGCAACCCAAACCCCTAACTCACCTTACCATACCTGACAAATAACCTCGCCGCCGAGCTTCTTGCCCCAAGCCTCGCGCCCGCTCATCACGCCCTGGGGCGTCGAGACGATGGTCACGCCGAGGCCGTTGAGCACCATCGGAATGTTGTTGCGCTTGGAGTACACGCGCAGGCCGGGCCTGCTGACGCGCTTGAGGTTGGTCAACACAGGCCGCTTATCCTGTCCATACTTGAGCCACACACGAAACATACGCCCACCCATCTCGGCGGGTATGTCGAAGTCACGAACGTACCCCTCGTCCTTGAGGATGCGCGCGATATTCATCTTGATGCCCGATGTCGGGATCAGCACGCTCTGGTGCCTGGCCTGGCTGGCGTTGCGGATACGGGTCAGCATATCGGCAATAGGATCTGTCATATTCATAAGCTGTCTACTTCTCCTTTGGCAATCTGGAATATCGGGCGTTCAACCGCGAAAAAGCCGGTTCGCAATCCCGATTCCAAACTTGTTTTACCAGCTCGATTTCACTACGCCCGGCAGACGACCTACCGAGGCATTCTCGCGGAAGCAGATGCGGCACAAGCCGAACTTGCGGATGTAGGCGCGGGGCCGCCCGCAAATCTTGCAGCGGCTGTGGTGTCGCACCCGGTACTTAGGCTCTCGGTTCGCTTTCACTATCAACGACTTTTTCGCCATTACAACTCCCTCTATGGAACCTTCCACGCCAAACTACGCTCGCAACCCGGCGTGAACGGTCCTGTAACTACTTCTTGAACGGCATTCCCATCAGTTCGAGAAGACGACGGCCTTCCTGATCGTTGCGGGCGGAGGTAACTACCACCACCTCCATGCCCCGGATTTTATCTACTTTGTCGTAATTGATCTCCGGGAAAATAAGCTGCTCGCGCAGGCCCAGAGTAAAGTTGCCGTGTCCGTCGAACGACTTGGCCGACACGCCGGAAAAGTCGCGCACACGAGCCAGGGCGATATTCACCAGCTTGTCGTAAAAGTCGTACATACGCGACCCACGCAGCGTGACGGTCACGCCGACGGGCATCCCTTCGCGCAGCTTGAAGGCGGCGATAGACTTCTTGGCGCGGGTGACAACCGGCCTCTGGCCGGTGATGGTGGTCACGTCCTCCGCCGCACTGTCAATCGCTTTGGCATTATCGCGTGCTTCGCTGCCCATACCAATGTTAAGCACCAGCTTCTTGATTTGAGGAACCTGCATCCGGTTGCCGTACCCGAACTCGCGCATAAGAGCAGGCACTACTTCGTTCTCGTACTGCTGCTTCATGCGAGGCACATAGCCCGCAGGTACGGTCGAGCCGGACGCGCCGTCGGAGGTCGCTTCTGTGGAGCGGGCCGCCGCAGCCTGGGCAGCGTTCTGCCGGCCGTCCTGCTTCGGCTGTTGCTTGTTCTGAGCCGCCTGTTGGGGCTTGGGCTTGCCGCCCTTAGTTTCTTTAGTATCTTTTTTCGCCACGTGTCAACTCTCCTATTATTCGGGGCTGTGTGCTGTAAGCTGCGGGAAACGACCCGCGCTATCTTCTACCGCCCCACTTCTCCTGAGCGGCATCGCGCTCGAACGGCTCGCCGCAGTGTCGGCACTGGCGCACCTTGCGGCCATCCGCCAGCACAGTATGACCCACGCGCACCGCCTTGTTGCAGTGGGGGCAAACCACCATGACCTTGCTCATCCACAAGGGGGCTTCCTTCTCGACCACGCCAGCTTGACGTGCGCCCATCTGGCCGCGCGTGTGCTTCTTGACGATGTTTGTGCCTTCCACCACTACCTTGTTCTTGTCGGGTATCACCTCGCGCACCCTAGCGCGCTTGCCCTTGTCTTTACCTGTTATTACCTGTACGGTGTCATCTCGTTTTATGTTCATCTTTTTCTCCAAACTTATAAGACTTCCGGTGCCAACGAAATAATCTTCATGAAAGCCTTTTCTCGCAGTTCGCGAGCCACCGGGCCGAAGATGCGGGTGCCGCGCGGGGCGTTCTGGTTGTTTATAATCACGGCCGCGTTGTCGTCAAAGCGGATATGCGAACCATCCGGGCGCTTGTACTCTTTAGCGGTACGCACCACCACAGCCCGCACAACCTCGCCTTTCTTCACAGTGCCGCCCGGCGTAGCGCTCTTTACGGTTGCCACGATTACATCGCCCACACCGGCGTATTTCCGCTTGTGCCCACCCAAAACGTGTATGCACAAGATGGTCTTCGCCCCTGTGTTGTCCGCAACACGCAGCCTGCTCTCTTGCTGGATCATTCCATTCCCCTTTGGAGACCCTTAGTTCTCGGCGGCATAGCCTCCAAGAGCTAAGGAATCAACTAAACGTGTTCTCCTCGTCGAACTATCTCGATCACCTGCCAGCGCTTGTGGCGGCTCAGGGGGCGGCACTCCATAATGCGTACCGTGTCGCCCACAGTAGCGCCCAACTCATCATGAGCCATGAACCGAGCCGAGCGACGCATCACCTTCTTATAGATAGGGTGCGGCTTACGCCTCTCCACCTGCACTACCACCGTTTTCTGCATCTTGTCGGACACTACGCGGCCCACTTCCAGGCGCCTGCCCGACAGGTAGTCCGGCAGTTTGCCGTCTATCATCGGGGTCGGCCTGGCGTTGGGGTCAACGGTAGTCTCCGGCGCCGGAGCCTCCTGCATGGCGGCCTGCTTTTTCGATGTCTTTGTTGCCATCCTTCTTTATCTCCTAGAGCCTGAGTCACGAGCCGCATTTGCAACGGCCCATGCCTCTGCTTCATAGCGTGTAATAACGAATTATCCTCGTCTGCGACCCAGCCCGAACAGTCCCCTCCGGCCGGCTTCCGCCGTAGTGGTGGGGGCCAACTCCGAGCCTTCCTCGAACTCCACGCCGGTATAAGCCGCAATGAGTTCGCGCTCGCGCAGAATAGTCAGCATGCGGGCAATATCCCGCTTCACCTCGCCGAGGCGGCTGTTGTTCTTGATCTTGCGCGTCTCAATCTGGAAGCGCAGGTTGAACAACTCCTGGCGGCCATCTTCGATTCTCTGGCGCAACTCCCGCGTGGGCAGGTCGCGTATTTCGTCAGGTTTCATATTTATTCCTCATCCTCATCCGGCTCAGGCTCCGGCTCCGGCACGGCAGCGCCTTCAGATATACGCTTCACAAAGCGAGTGGCGACCGGCAGCTTGTGCCCGGCCTTACGCATCGCCTCGGCAGCCACATCTTCGCGCACGCCGCTCAACTCGAACAAAATGCGGCCCGGCTTGACCACCGCCACCCAGTGATCGGGTGCGCCTTTGCCGGAACCCATACGAGTTTCGGCGGGCTTGGCGGTAACGCTCTTGTCCGGGAAGATGCGTATCCACACCTTACCACCGCGCTTGATATGGCCGGTGATGGCGCGGCGAGCCGACTCTATCTGGCGGCTATCAATCCAGGCAGCTTCCAGGGCTTGCAATCCAAACTCGCCAAAGTTCA
>JBBSIX010000097.1:0-10516 GCA_038231875.1 Chloroflexia bacterium
ATCGGCGAGGCGTGGGTCGTCCATGAGCGCAATGTGGTGGCTGATGGGCCGCACGCCGGGCGCACCCTGGGCGAGTTGGCCGAGCAGTTCGGTGAGGCGTTGCTCGGCACGCGCGCCTCTGCTGAAACGGGAACCCGCTTTCCTCTGCTGATAAAGCTGCTCGACTGTGCGGCCTGGCTTTCGGTGCAGGTTCACCCCGACGACCGGCAGGCGGTGGAGTTGGAGGGGCCGGGGCAGGTGGGCAAGACCGAGGCATGGCACGTGGTGAAGGCCGAGGCGGGCGCGCAGCTTATATCGGGGCTGAAGCCCGGCACGTTGCCCGTATCGTTGGAACGAGCTATCCGCGAGGGCACGGTGGTGGAATTGGCGCAGTACCACGATGTGCAGGGGGGCGATACGTTGCTCACCCACGCCGGCACCATCCACGCCCTGGGACCGGGGCTGCTGATCTACGAAGTGCAGCAGACCTCGGACATTACCTATCGCATCTATGATTGGGATCGCCCGCAAGACGCGGGCCGCAAGCTGCACATCGAGCAGGCGGTAGCCGTATCCAACCCGCACGCTACCGGCCAGGTGTCTCACCTCTCTCCTCTCGAGGACGGCGACCGCCGAATCCTGACTTGCTGCCGTTACTTCTCCCTCGAACTGCTGGGCGCGCAGACCAAGCCTGTGCAACTCGACACCGCAGGGGCGTCTTTCCATGCGCTCACCGTGATCGAGGGCGAGATGCAGGTTGAAGCCGGCGGTTGGAGCGAAACGTTGGGGCTGCACCGCACGCTGCTTGTGCCGGCAAACTGCGGCCCTTATTCCATCGCGCCCAGGGGTAAGTACAGGGCGCTCAAGGCCGCTGTGGCGTAGGGCATCGGTGCGAATCCGGCTGATGTGGTGGGAACAATGACCACATATGGCCTCTGAACACGAAGATGCGAAGATGCGAAGATGCGAAGGTTGTGATTGTTGTTGCGCCTCGTGGAGAGCGGGCATAGGAAAGCCGATCCGGTCAATGCCGATCCGGGCGTTGTATGCCGGGAAACCCTCAGAAATCTTCGTCCCTTCGCATCTTCGCATCTTCGTGTTTGCGGTCACATGCGGGAGAATAGCGAATCCGGCTGATGTGGTGTTAGGGTGCGAATCCGAATGTGGCACAGCATTTGCCTTCAAAACAGTAAGCGCCCATGCCAACACAGCAGCAAATAGAAGACGATACAGCCATCAATCCTGTAGCCTCGGCCAGGACTGCGGGCCTGCGCTATGTCAACGACCGCAGGCCCGGCATCACGCGCAAGCGGTGGGGTAGAGGTTTTACTTACCTGGACGCAAAAGGCCGGCGCGTTACCGACCCCAAAGAGTTGGAGCGTATCAAAGCCATCGTTATACCTCCTGCCTGGACCGATGTGTGGATTTCTCCCTCCCCCAAGGGGCATATACAGGCCACAGGGCGCGATGAAAAGGGCCGTAAGCAATATCGCTATCACCCTCGCTGGCGTGAGGTGCGCGACGAAAGCAAGTATAACCGCATGATCGAGTTCGGCCACGCACTGCCTGCGATACGCACGCATGTGGACCGGGACATGCGGGCGCATTCTCTTTCTAAAGGGCGCGTGCTGGCGACGCTGGTGCGCCTGCTTGAGACCACCTATATACGCATCGGCAACGAGGAGTACGCCCGCGAGAACAACTCTTTCGGCCTGACCACGCTGCGCTGCCGCCACATCAAGGTAAGGGGCTCGAAACTGCGCTTCAGGTTCAAGGGCAAGAGCGGCAAGCGGCACACTATTGAGGTGAACGATGCTCGCCTGGCCCGCGTAGTGAAGCGGTGTCAAGAGCTGCCGGGGCAAGAGCTGTTCGGCTATTTGGACGAGGAAGGGGAGCAGCATACTATTCACTCGGATGACGTGAATGAATACTTGTACGAGATAACCGGCAAGCATTTTACCGCCAAAGACTTTCGCACCTGGGGCGGCACGGTGCTTGCAGCTACCGCCCTACAGCGCATGGGCATGGCTCTGAGCGCTGCCAAAGCCAGGAAGAACGTAGTGGCTGCCGTCAAGGAGGTAGCCGAGCGCTTGGGCAATACCCCCGCTATTTGCCGCAAATCTTACATCCACCCTTTCGTGCCGGCGAGCTACATGACTTGCTCTCAACATGCCTTGCTCGCTGATGCGGAGGAGAGTGTGGTAGAGGTGGACGGCGAGCAAGAGCAAAGTTATGCTCTCAAACCTGAGGAGCGTGCTGTCCTGCGGCTACTCGAAGCCGGGGCTAAGGGTTGAACGCAGCCGTAGCGCTCGGCGTCCGTATCTGTAGCCGAACCTCCAATTCTTATTAATGACCACCCCTGCTACAAAAGAGGCCGCCCGCGAAGAGCTTAACCGCGAACGCTGGGAGATACTATACGAGCTTGAGTCTTGGCTTGAAACGCCGATGATCGTGCTTGGATTCGTGTGGCTGGTGCTGTTCGTTGTTGAGGTGATCTGGGGCCTCAGCCCGATACTGGCGAACCTCGGCACGGTCATCTGGGTGATCTTCATCGTTGACTTCCTCATCAGGTTTACTCTGGCCCCCAAGAAAGGGAACTATCTCAAGCACAACTGGCTTACCGCGATAGCCCTGGCGGTTCCCGCCCTGCGAATCTTCAGGATCGCTCGTGTGGTACGGCTGCTGCAACTCACGCGAGCCACCCGCAGCCTGCAACTGCTGCGTATCCTCACCTCGCTCAATCGGGGTATGAAGGCGCTGGGCAAGACTATGGGCAGGCGGGGGGTCGGCTATGTGGCTGCTCTCACTCTTATCGTGGTGTTGGTGGGGGCTGCGGGCATACTGGCATTTGAGAACGGCGAAGTGGCGGCGCGCATATCGGGGATACACGACTACGGCACCGCGCTGTGGTGGACTGCGATGGCGCTCACTACGGTGGGCACAGACTACTCGCCGAAAAGCCCGGAGGGTCGCGTGCTGGCCTTTTTGATCTCCGTGTACGCCCTGGCCGTGTTCGGCTACATCACAGCATCTCTGGCTACCTTCTTCATAGGCCGGGATGCCGCCAACGAGGAGGGTGAGGTGGCGGGCGAGCAGTCGGTGTTGGCTTTGCGCGGGGAGATAACGGCGCTCAGGCAGGAGGTAAGCGCCATGCGGGAGGGGCTACGTAAGGCAGGCGATCTGGACTGAGGCTTGCGTGACTGTCCGGCTAACCAGCCTGGTTGCTCAACTGCCGGTCCGCAGCCTCCGAAACTGCCCTGAGAAAGCGCAGGCCGTCGTCGCCGCCGAGGATAGCTTCGGCGGCGCGCTCAGGGTGGGGCATGAGGCCCAGCACGTTGCCTTGCGGGTTGCAGATGCCTGCTATACTGTTCGACGAGCCGTTGGGGTTGGCGGTTGGGCCGAGCGCACCATCGGGGTCGCAGTAGCGCAAAACCACATTTCCATCGGCTTCCAGGGCCGCCAGCGTCTGGGGGTCCGCGAAGTAGCGGCCCTCTCCGTGGGCGATAGGCAGGCGCAGCACCGTGCCCGGCTCTAGTGTACCAAGCAGAGCCGAGCGGGAAGGCTCCACCCTGGTATGCACCCACCGGCAGGAGAAGGCCAGTTCGGCGTTACGCAGCAGCGCCCCCGGCAGCAAATGCGCCTCGGTCAGCATCTGGAAGCCGTTGCATATGCCCAGCACCCAACCTCCCGCCTCGGCGTGCCGCTTGACCGCCTCCATCACAGGGGCAAAGCGAGCGATAGCCCCGGCGCGCAGGTGGTCGCCGTAGGAGAAGCCCCCAGGCAGCACTACCAGGTCGTAGCGACTCAGGTCGGTGGCGGTATGCCGCACAAGCTCTGCGCTTTGCCCCAGCACCTCGCCCAGGGCATACAGGGCATCGTGATCGCCGTTGGAGCCGGGGAACGCTACTATCGCTGCTCTCATCAGTCCGATCTCCCTTTTATCATGCCGGCCACTTTCGCTGCAATCTCCATGAACACCTCGGCTTCTTTATTAGCCGCATCGCTTTGGAGCAAGGGGTGGGAGGAGTCTATGGGGCGGCTCACTTGAGGGCTCATCGGGATGCGGCCCAGCACCTCAAGCTCTTTGTCCTCTACCAGCCAGTCGCGCTCGGTATGGTGAAATACTTCGATGCGGCAGCCGCAGTCGGGGCAAACTATGTAGCTCATATTCTCCACTACGCCCAAGATTGGCACGTCGGCCTGCCGAAACAGCCCCAGCGCTCTGCCCGCGTCGAGCAGGGACATGTCCTGCGGAGTAGTTACCACCACCGCGCCGTCTATTTTCACCATCTTCACAAGGCTTTGCTGTGGTTCGCCTGTGCCTGGGGGCAGGTCAATCAACAGGTAGTCGAGGTTGCCCCAGAGCACATCCTGCAAAGTGCGGTTCACCGCGAGCGCCGCGTAGCGTGGGTCGGGCAACACAGCCTGTTGCTCACCCACCAGCAGGGCTATTGACATAACTTTGAGGCCGAAGCGTTCCAGAGGCTTTATGTAGGGGCCGCTATCGGCGCGCCCAATCGGTACGAGGCCCTGTGAGCTCTCGGTACGGCGCACGCCAAGCATAAGAGGTACGTTCGGCCCATAGATGTCGGCATCGAACAGGCCGACCCTCGCCCCCTCGCGCCGCATAGCCAGCGCAAGGTTCACCGCGACGGTTGTTTTGCCCACGCCTCCCTTGCCGCCGGCCACCGCCACAATGCGCGACACGCCTTCTATGCGCTTAGTCATTCCGGGTCTTTCTCATGTGGTTGCCGACATATCTGAGTCGAAGTCGCATGCCGCGAGTGATCACTCTTTCTCCAGGGTGAAAGTGTAATCCTCGATAACGGGGTTGGCGAGAAGGCGGCGGCACATGGCATCTACCGCTTCGGCGGCCTCTTCCTCGGCGCCGGCCAGCAAATAGAGTTGGATATACTTGCCGGAGCGCACCGCCTCCACCTCCGAATAGCCGAGGTTTTGCAGCGCGCCAAGAATAGCCAGGCCCGGCGGATCGTTTACCACTGGCTTGAGGGTTACGTGGACGTTCGCTCGCCACCTGCTCATACGCTACTGCTTCTCGATTTCGGGCAGTAAATCGCGCCCTGTTATCTGCTTGTAGGCATCCAGGTACTTCTCAGAGGTCTTCTGTACCACATCGAAGGGCAGCGCCGGGGCTGGTGGTTCGCGGTTCCAGCCGGAGTGTATGAGCCAGTCCCGCACATACTGCTTGTCCAGGCTGGTCTGCTCACGTCCGATCCTGTACTTACGCACCTCCCACAGCCGCGACGAGTCGGGCGTGCCCAGTTCGTCTATAATTACCAGCTTGCCGTCCAGCAGGCCGAACTCCAACTTTGTATCGGCCACGATAACGCCTCGCTGCCGGGCGTGCTCGGCCATCTCCGAGTAAACGCGCAGGGTGACGCTGCGTAGTTGCTCGGCCTGTTCCTGTCCTACTATCTGGGCCATCCGCTCGAAGGTCACGTTTTCGTCGTGCCCCGACTTGGCTTTGAGCGCAGGGGTGAAGATCGGTTCGATGAGCTGCTGGTTTGGCTCAAGGCCGTGAGGCTGCTTTATACCCACCACCTCGCCGGTTTTGTTGTACTCCTCCCAGGCCGACCCCGACAGATAGCCGCGCGCCACGCACTCTATGTCTATACGCTGCGCCTTTTGCACCAGCATCGCCCGCCCCTTCAGCTGCTCCTGCCGGGCAGTGGACCACTGGCGCCAATCGAACGGGAACTGCCTGCGGTCTGTGGTGATCATGTGGTTGGGCGCGACGCCTGCCGTCAACTGAAACCAGAAAGCCGACAGTGCGGTAAGCACCTGCCCCTTGTGGGGAACGCCTGTGGGCAGAACGGCATCGAACGCTGAGATGCGGTCGGTCGCCACAACAAGCAGTTGCGACCCCAGGTCATAGATGTCGCGCACCTTGCCTTTGCTGTAGAGGGGCAGAGGCAGGTCGCTCTGTGTGAGGAGGTTGTTTTGCATAGGGAGATTATAACATGATTCTGCTGTGCCGGTTGGGTGCAAACCGGGTGGAACGCGGTGTGCTTCGCTCTACAGGATGCCGATGTACTTCAGACCGGACAGGCTTTGCAGCGCGCTCTGCCTGTCTACGCCTTTGCCCAGGAGCAGTACGTGAAACTTGCCCAGCCCTTCCATCGAGACAAGAGCTTGCCGACCGCGTCTTTGGGCAGCCTGAGCCTGACCGCCGCCGGCCTCCTCGTGCGAGGTAGCATCTGTGCCGAGGCCGAGGCCGAGGCCCACGAGGAAGGCGGCCTGGCGGGTGAGGCCCAGCACGTCGAAGCCGGCCTGCTGCGCTTCGTCCCGCAGCGCTGTGAAGTCCACCAGAGCGGTCAGGTCCTGCATGCCGGGGTGACTTAGAACGTTGGCCGTAACAGCCCCACCATAGTAGCCGAGCAGCGTGCCCTCCCTCCGAGCCGCCGAGTAGCGCGCCGGCTGGGTGTCTCCGTAGTCTATCAGGGTAACTACCCCCCGCTCCAGGAGGTGCGTGGCCTGCTTCAGCCATTCCGCACTGCCCAGGTTGATCTCAATGCGCTCTCCGGGGAGCAAGCGCAGGTTGTAATCCTGTATAAACTGCGCTAATCTAGGGTCGCTGGGCGCACCGTACACCAGTTCTAAGCTGTTGTTGGGCGAGAGGCCGACGTACTGCTCCTGAATCTGTCCCTCTCGATTCTCAAGCAGATGAACCGGAAAGGCGTCAATAAACTCGTTACCCACTATCGCGCCGTACAATCCTTGCGGCAACTGCTCTATGCTTATGGCCCAACCGACTTTGGCTGCGTGCTGCGGCAGCAGCCTGGCCTGCTGCTCTAGCGTGAGTGCGGGGCTGATCTCGACCAGCCGGTAGCGCAGGCGGTTGTACAATTGCGGATACTCCGCTTGCAAAGCCGCCAGCATATCGGCGGCCAGCGTGCCATTGCCGGGGCCGCACTCCACCATGTTGAACTGCTCAGGGCCGCCCAGCAGCGCATCTATGTCGGCGACGTGGCGGGCGAGCAGGCGGCCAAACTCAGGGGAGGCTTCGGGGCTGGTGGTGAAATCGCCGCGAGGCCCGATGGCCGGACCGCGCGTGTAGTAGCCGTACTGAGGGTGGTACAGCGCCCACTCCATGAATTGGGACAGGGGCACGAGGCCGTGCTCGGCGATGCGTGCCTTTATCCAGGCCGGCAGAGCTTCTCCACTTGATTGCGGCTGCATATCCCTTATGATATACTTTCACCATAGGAAGCGCCACCCGCATGGCGAAGGGGAAGAACTTGACTACAATAGGGAGTTGTCCACGCTGCCACGCCTCGGTGCAACCCGAGGCCGTTTCGTGCTCACGCTGTGGGCTTTCATTGGTAACGCCTACCGGCGTTGCGCCTCCGCCGGAAAGCGCCCTGCCGGTAGAGATGTTGGCCGGCGCTCAAGCTCCTGCGTCCCCGTCCGGCAGGTTCAACCCCTTGACGCAGGACCTCAACACCGGCATTTTAGCGCCCCTGAAAGACACCGGCCCCCTGCCGGCGACGACCGACCCGCGCTCAGTTTCTACCGGGCCGTTGGGCGCGGAGCCTCCAGCCTATTTGTCATCAACCCCCTCTCTGAGTACGGGGCCTCTCAGCACAACACCCAACCTCTACGGGCAGGTAGGGCTTACCGGCAACACAGGTCCACTGCTCCACATAGGTCCTTTGCGAACAGGCCCGCTCAACGCATCGGTGCTGGCAGCCGGCGCAGCCCCCGGCAGAGAGCGTGGGGCGGCTGTGCCCAGGGGCGCGCTTGAACTGCTGCCTCAAGAGACGGTAGCCTACCAGCTAGGCGCGCTCTACCTGACCACCAAGCGCGTTATTTTGCTGGCCCCAAGCGTGATTCGCTCGGCCTTTATCCGCGATATAGATGCCGTCGGAACTTTCACCGAGCGGGCATCGGGGTGGTACCTGTTCGCGGGGCTGTTGCTGCTGGCGTTGGCGAGCGGCATGGTGTATGCCTCGGTGGTGCGCGACGCCGGCAACCTCTCGGAGACCTTCCCCTTCCTGTACGTCATCGAACCCTGGATCGTGGCGGTTGCCCTGCTGTTGGGGGCGATAGCCCTGCTGGTGCGTTACTTCTTCCATATCAAGCGCACCCTCTTTGTGTCGGTAAAGGGACGCCCGCTCATCACCGTCAGCATAGCTGACTGGAACACGAGCCGCCTGGACGGTATGGACACCTTTGTAAACTCCTTTTTTCAGATAAAGGACTTTATCTCAGGCGAGCTGAACGAGCGCAGGGTAGAGTAGTTCCAGGGGCTGGCTTCGCGGGTCTCCGGTAATGCAGAGGGAGATGGCTTCCAACCTGAGATTACTCCTCAGGCGAGAGCTTTTGGTGGCCGTTCATCGGAGGGCAGAAGTGGGGCATGCCGGGCGTTGAGAGGGGCATGCCGCAGAAAGGGCACTTGGGCCTGCCCGCCGACACCACTTCCAGGCTGTTGAGTTGCAAAGCCTCCATCTGAGCGCGGCTGCCGAGGCACCGAAACACCGGCAGCTCAGTTTCTTCGTCGCTGTTGCGCTCGAACGCTTCCATGGCGATCAGGTCTTTCTCAGGGTCGTAGCGCAGGCCGAGCGCTCCCACCTGCAACTCGATGTCGGGTGTAACCGGAAAATTGGGCGGCTTCGGGTTGGATATAGGCTCCTTGCGGCTCGGTATCTCCAGCCCTTGGGTTACATCTACCTCCACCAGCATACGGCCAATGGCGTCGGCCAGCGCCTGTAGCTGCTCTTTCTCCAGCCAAAGCTGCGCCGACATTGTATCGTTGAGGGCCAGCACTCGAAAGGTGCGCTGTCCCGGCAGGCCCAGGGCTTCCGCCCCTATCCAACCTGCGTTGCCCATGTTGTACTTTGGTTTTCTCATGCTCATAACAGATGTGTCTCCCTGGTCGAAATTGGGGCTTTGCCGGTCCCAGGTTGCAAGGCCGGTACAGTCACCGGCAAAGGTGTGGGAACAAAAACAATGCCAAGAGTTGCCGCTTGTAGTGTGCTGTTCGCTTTTGTATCATATTAGAGAGAAAATTACGAGTCGGACCAGCCGGGGGCAATCGGGCAAGGCAATGTTCTCATGCAGGTCCAGGCCGGCGCGGAACAGCCGTAACGCACATATTGAGAGGCATTTGAGCCGTATGACTGATGAGGTTTACACAACGGACGACCCACCTCGGCGCTACCGGCCCGCCAGGAGAGTAGAGCAGCCGGCCGACGAGCAGCCTGCCTTGCTTACCGAGGACTTGCAGGGCGTATCTGCCGCGTATGGAGAGGCGCTGCTGTTTATCGGATATGAGGTGGAAGGCAGCATAGAGATTGTAGTCTACCCGCGCTATCGCTTTTCCTCCGATGATCGTGTGCAAGGCTACCTGGGCTACCTGTGGGTGCAGGCCGGAACCTCCTGGGAGGCTATCCTGCCTTCTGTGGACGCTATTGTGCAGTTGGCGCAAAGCAACTACCGCACCGCCGTTTCGTTGCGGGCTTCCGAGTTGCGCGCTCACGGCTCTCGGTTCGAGCAGGCTTATAATGCCGTCACCGACATCTTCCGAGAGAGTTGGCACGGCTTTGCGCTAAGGCTGGGCCGCTACGGAAGCGTCACCCGGGAGGGAGCCACCTTTACAGGCCGCCCACCAGGCCCCGTGCTCGTGACCTGGCGCGACGCTACTTACACCCTGATGGTGTTCGACACAGGTTCGATCTGCCTCGTCACCGGCGACCAAAGGCGACGCTTCCAGTAAGCTGCGTGTCGGGCAGGCGAGCGCTTTTAGTTCAGCGCCTTTGCTCGGTATTCATGTACGGCTTGCTTGAGCGTGCCCAGCGCCAGGGTAGCGCAACGCGGGCGGCTCATCACCACCTCGCGCCCCAGTTCGTCAATGATAAGCTCTTGCTGCAACGCCTCTATCTGGTCGAGGGTAGTGCCCTCCATGCGCTCGGCGACAAGCTCGGCTGCCGCCTGGCTGATCGTGCAGCCCTCGCCCTCGAAAGCGATCTTCTCTACTTTGCCTTCCGGGGACACCTTCAGATGCACCGTGATTATATCCCCGCAGCCTGGATTGCCGCCCACCACAGATACATCGGCATCGGGCATCTCACCTCGGTGCTCAGGGTTTTCGTACAGGTCCAGTAGTGCCTCTATAGCTGTTTGTCTGTCCACTTTAGTATGCTTCCTCTAGTTTGACTTGCTCCGGTTCTTACGAACGGTCTTTGCCTGCATAATCCGCGCCAACCCTCATGGGGAGCCTCAGACTCGGCAGACGCAATAATACAATAGAGGCAGGACTAATAGCAGTCCTGCCTCTCCTCTTTGGCTCCGCGACCAGGATTCGAACCTGGAACCTTGCGGTTAACAGCCGCCTGCTCTACCGTTGAGCTATCACGGAACGTAGCCCATGCGTGCCCTCTCACCTATGTTGAGCACGCCAAATTATACCCTTTTGGGGGGGCTTTGTCAAGCAAAATTTCGGGGGTAAGAGGCCAGATTTGGGGTGGAGAAAGTCGGCATCTCGGCTAATGAAGACCCACCCCATGCCTCCCTCCCG
>JBBSIX010000098.1:0-10435 GCA_038231875.1 Chloroflexia bacterium
CGCCTACGATCCAGAAAAGGCTGAACAGCACGCCAAGCAAGACCGGCAGCTGTAGAGTGCCCCCGAACGGGTTCTGGAAGCTGGTAGCCAGCACCCCGGCCCCTTGGTCGTAGTGGACCGTGCCGGAGGGGTCGCCGGTGTTGGCCGAGCCGGGGGTGATCAGGCTGGGCGCTACCATCAGCAAGGCCGCCCCCACCTGCCAGAGCAACTTGGGCAACGGCTTCAGCCCCCGCACATCGTCCACCGCCATGACGAGGGTGATTACCCCCCCGCCCAGCAGCATAAGCAACACGCGGCCCCCTTCAAACTGCTCGTTGCCCACTTTGTTGGTGCGGACCGAGAACAGAAATGTAAGGAGCACCCCCACCACGAACGCCGCGTATATCGCCAGCCCCCCCAATCGGGGGACCGCCACCCTGTGTACCCGCCGTTCCTCACCCGGCAGATCGAGCCAGCCCAACTTGAGGGCAGCCCGACGCACAAGCGGCGTCAACCCCAGCGACACCGCCAGCGTCACGCCAAAGAAGATAGCCATTGTGGGAAGATACTGCTCCATCTAGAACTTTCGACCGGCTAAGAAGTGCCGAACTGCCTGTCGCCCGCATCGCCGAGGCCGGGCACTATATAGCCGTTTTCATTGAGATAGCTGTCTACGGCAGCCACATGGATAGGCACATCGGGGTGCTCGTTGTGGAAGCGTTCTACGCCTTCGGGGGCGGCTATCAGGCCGATGTACTTTATCTTCTTCGCGCCCCAGTCCTTCAGCACCTTCACCGTAGCCGTAGCCGAGCCTGCCGTCGCCAGCATAGGGTCCAGCACCATGCACAGGTCCACCGTCGGCGCGACGGGCAGCTTGTTGTAGTATTCAACGGGCAGAAGGGTGCGGTGGTCGCGATACAGACCGATGTGCCACACCTGGGCCGTCGGTATCATGTCGAGGGCGGCGTCCACCATGCCCACACCCGCCCTGAGTATCGGCACAAAGCCGATCCGGTCGGTAAGTTGCCGGCAGATCGTGGTAGCCAGGGGGGTTTGTATCTCCACCTCCCGCGTATCAAAGTCCAGGGTGGCTTCATAGAGCAGCAGGCTGGTGATCTCGCGCACTACCTCGCGGAACTTCTTCGGCTCGGTTTGCACGCTCCGCATCAGCGCCAGCTTGTGCTGCACAAGCGGGTGTGTGGAGATATGTAGCTGTTTCATCGGCTCAGTCTCCAGGATTAGCGGTAGAGGACAAGCGCGTGCCTTGAGCGAAGCCGAAGGGACAGGCTGACCTGCGTAACATGAGATGCTAATTCAACCGCCGAGGCGCAGAGTACGCGCGGCAGGGCTATGCCTCTATCCCTGGCACGGGGAAGCGGCTGCAAAGCTCCAGCACCTCGGCTGAGACCCGCTCTTTGGTTGCTCCATCCTCCGGCGCATGAAGCACATCGCCTATATATTGGGCGATGGCGTCCATCTCGGCCTCGCGGAAGCCTCTGGTGGTGACTGCGGGCGTGCCGACACGGATGCCGCTAGCTTTGGCGGGGGGCTGGGGGTCGTAAGGGATGGCGTTTTTGTTGACTGTGATGCCCACCTCGTCGAGGGCGTGTTCGGCAGCCTTGCCCGTCAACCCTAGGGGTGACACGTCCACCAATATCAGATGGTTGTCGGTGCCGCCTGAGACCAGCCGCATGCCCGCCTTCTCCAGCCCCACAGCCAGACGTTGGGCGTTGGCGATTATCTGCTTTTGGTACTCCCCGAAGCTCGGCTCCAGCGCTTCTTTAAAAGAAACCGCTTTGGCCGCAATCACGTGCATCAACGGCCCGCCCTGGATACCGGGGAAAACAGAGCGGTCTATTTCCTTCGCATACTGCGCCCGGCACATGATCATGCCTCCCCTGGGGCCGCGCAACGTCTTGTGGGTGGTAGTGGTCACAAAGTCGGCATAGGGCACGGGCGAGGGGTGCAAGCCGGCGGCTACCAGCCCGGCGATGTGGGCCATGTCCACCATGAGCATCGCACCGCAGGCATCGGCTATGCGGCGTGTGTACTCGAAGTCTATGATACGCGGATAGGCGCTGGCCCCTACCACCAGCATCTTGGGGCGAAGCTCCACAGCTTGCTTCTCAAGCTCATCATAGTTGATAAGCTCCGTCTCTTTATCAACCCCATATGCCTCGGCGTTATAGAGCTTGCCTGAGAAATTGATGGGGTAGCCGTGCGTAAGGTGGCCGCCGAACGCCAGGCCCATGCCCAAGATTTTATCCCCCGGCTCCAGCACAGCCATGTAGGTCGCCATGTTGGCCTGCGCGCCTGAGTGCGGCTGCACATTCACATGGTCGGCCCCGAACAACTCCTTAGCGCGAGAGATAGCCAGGTTCTCGGCCACATCCACGAACTCGCAGCCGCCGTAGTAACGCTTGCCCGGATAGCCCTCGGCATACTTGTTGGTCAGCACCGAGCCTTGCGCCTCAAGCACCGCCCGGCTCACATAGTTCTCAGAGGCGATAAGCTCGATTTTGTCGCGCTGCCGACGCTTTTCATCCTCAATAGCTCCCCACAGTTCGGGGTCAACTTCTTGTAACGGTCTATCAACCGGGCGCATCTCGCCCTTCTCTTGCGACTCGCGGGGAAGCGTTGTATGCATGGCTCTGCCTCTCAATCTGGATTTTGGCTTGCACGGGCCGACAGTTGCACGGCAACTTACGGCTCGTTTCGCATTATACAACTTTCGAGGTGGGCATAACTAATCGGCAAAGAGTGTTGTTGTTCAGACTTGGGGCATGCGCTCTCTGAGACGAAAACGCAAAGACGCTCTCTGACACGGAAACACAAAGACGCAAAGACGCAAAGGACGGCACAAAGGTTTTTGTTGTTCAGAGTTCGGTCAAGAACGGTTGCCGGTATGCCGGCACAAGGGAAGACGCATTTGGCTCGTAAGGAAACCCTTAAGAATGTTTGTGTGGTCCTTTGCGTCTTTGCGTCTTTGTGTTTTCGTCTCTCGTCGGGGAACCCTAGAATCTTTGTGCCGTCAGTTGTGTATGGCGTCTTTGTGTTTTCGTACTACTCATCGCGTAGGCGGTGCTCAGGAGGCGTGCCCACAGACGTGCCTTTGGAGGGCAAGCGGGTAACATGCTCGGCGGGGCCGGTGATAACGCGCAGCGCGCCAGGTACGAGTTCGACCAGCGCGGGGGTGTAGCCTCTGGGTAGGGAATCGGCGTGGACGGGCCAGGGGCGGCGGCGCGAGGTCAACACCCGCACCCGCTGGGCCCGGTACGTTCTGATGTCGGGGCGTCCAGCCTGGCGGCTGCGCCCGGCGCTTCCGTACACGCTGACGCCTGTGCCTCGGCTCAACAAGGCGCGCAGAACGTGGCGGACGAAAGACCACTTGCTGAAATTGTGGAAGATCACCACATCGAACTTACGGTCGTCCACCTTCGCATCGGGGGCCAGCGGCACCGAATAGCCCCAGTAAGGCCCGTTCGCCACCAGCACCACGAGCGCGCGCATCCGCACGGCCTTGCCGTCCAGCACCACCGTTACGGAGCGCGGGCGGAAGCGAAAAAAGGTGCGGGCCACATCCCACAGCCGCACATACTCGCCTTTGTCTACCCTGTTCAAGATAGGAAAGAGAGCCGCGTCCAGCCCCACGCCCGCCGTTTCAAGAAAGTAGGTGCCGTTGCAGAGGCCCACGTCGGCCTTCTTCACCTCGCCCAGGCGCAGCAGTTGAGCCGCTTCTTCCAGGTCGAACGGCACGTGCAGCATACGGGCCACATTGTTGGCGCTACCCAGAGGCAGGATGCCCAGGGTCACTTTGGATTTGATGAGAGCAGTGGCTACCTCGGCCACCGTGCCGTCGCCCCCGCAGGCGATCACTACGTCGTACTTTTCCTTGACCGCGCCGGCGGCCAGTTCGGTGGCGTGCGCCGGGTACTCGGTGACGGCTATGTCGGCCTGTATGCCGTTGGCCTCAAGCACGCGGCGCACTTCGTCCGGCCCGGCAGCGTTGGTGGTGAAACCGCCCTTTTTGCCCGAAGCCGGGTTGACGATCACCTTCACCCGCGTGCCGGGGGGGGTATTATCGTGAGCCTCCTGGGGAGTATACGCCTCCTGACCCTCAAGGGGCCCACCCGACCGGCTCTCTGCTTCATCTCTCTCTTTTTGCAACAATTCAACCACTCTCAAAAACCTCAGTGTGTTCTCCGCGCTCTCTATGCCATGAGAGCCATGCAAAAGCCGGGCCAACCTTCCAAAACAACGCATGGAACGCAGCAGAGGAGCGCATCATTCCAGCCTACGCATGTGCGGAAAGAGGATAACGTCTCGTATCGAATACTTGTCGGTGAGCAGCATCACCAGTCGGTCTACCCCCAAGCCCATGCCGCCGGTGGGGGGCATACCCACCATAAGGGCGGTTATGTAGTCGCGGTCCATCGCGTGGGCTTCCTCGTCGCCGCCGCGCCCGGCCTCTACCTGCTCTTGGAAGCGTTCGTACTGGTCAAGAGGGTCGTTTAGCTCGCTGAATGCATTTGCAATCTCGAACGATGCCGTGAACGCCTCAAAGCGCTCTACCGCCGAGGGGTCGCCCGGCTTGCGCTTGGCGAGAGGCGACAGTTCGACCGGGTAGTCCACCAGGAAGGATGGCCGCACCAGGAGCGGCTCGATAAAGTGGCCCTGCAACTCATCCAGCAGCTTGGTGCGGCTCGCCCCTGTCTCCACCTGCACACCCTTGCTGCGCGCCATGCTCAATAGCTCCGCCGTGTCGGGGTACTGGGCTATATCAATATCCGAGCGGGCAAGCAGCGTGGAGCGCCAGTCCACGCGAGGCCAGGGCGGGGTGAAGTCCAGTTGCCGGCCTTGATACTCTATTACATACGTGCCGTGTATCGTCTGCACCAGGCCGGACACCAACTCTTCCAACAGGCCCATCATCGTATTGTAGTCGGCATACGCCTGGTAAAGCTCCAGCGCGGTAAACTCCGGGTTGTGCTTTATATCTATGCCTTCGTTGCGAAAGTCGTGCCCTATCTCGTAGACGCGCTCGTACCCGCCTACGATGAGCCGCTTCAGGTAGAGTTCGTCGGCGATACGCAAGTAGAGAATCTGGTCGAGGGCGTTGTGCTTGGTAACGAATGGCCTGGCGGCGGCCCCTCCGTACAGAGGCTGCAACACCGGCGTCTCCACCTCCAGGAAGCTTCGCGCATCCAGAAAGCTCCTTATGTAAGTGACGATACGCGAACGGGTGCGAAAAGTCTCGCGCACATCTTCGTTGACCATAAGGTCGAGGTAACGCTGGCGGTAGCGAGTTTCAACGTCGGACAGGCCGTGATACTTGTCGGGCAAGGGCTGTAGCGCCTTAGACAGCATGGCATAGTTTTGCACGTGGAGGGTCGGCTCGCCGGTGCGGGTGCGGAACATAAAGCCGGACACTTGCAGGAAGTCGCCCAGGTCGAGCAGGTTGTTGACGGCCTCATAGCTCCACGGCTCCTCCGTCAGGTCGTTGACTCGGAAAAAGAGTTGCACCTGCCCCGACTCGTCCTCTAGATGGGCAAAAGTCACCTTGCCGGTGGGCCGACGCAGGCGCAGCCGGCCCACCACCGTCACCTGTGGGTTGGGAGGTTGACCCTCCCCGGGTTCCTGCGTGGACACGGCCTCCTCCCACTCGTCGAGGGCAGCCACAGCGCCCCGCGCGGTGTGCGTCCTCTCCGAACGGGCAGGGTAGGGGTCTAAGCCCATCTCGCGCATGCGGTTTATCTTCAGGAGGCGCTGCCTCTCCTGGTCGGTCATATCCAACTCGGCAGCGTAATCCCGCCTGGGAGGTTGTTGGTTATCTCCTTGTTCCTCGCCGTTCATAAGGTCGCCTCCTGCTGAGGTTAGGACTGCCGGCTGTACCCGGCTACACCCGGCCATGCCGCAAACAAGGCTCGGCCATGCAAAAAGTAAAAGCAAAAGAGCCGGGCAAACGCCGGCTCTCCTGACTATAGTCCGGCCTGGGGGCGCTATTCAACTTTAAGCACAGTGAACTCTTCGAGGCCGCCGGGCGTGTTGGCGCGCACCTTGTCGCCCACCTTGCGGCCCATAAGCGCCTGGCCCACGGGCGATTCGTTGGAGATGCGGGAGTTGCGGGGGTTGGCCTCCGCCGAGCCTACCAGCATCCACTCGTAATCTTCGCCCTCGGCATCTTTTACAGTAACACGCGAGCCAAGCCCTACTATGCCTTTGGGCGCGCTCTCGATGATCTGAGCGTGCTGGAGCATGTGCTCCAACTGGCGTATGCGGCCCTCGATAAAAGCCTGCTCGTTCTTAGCGTCTTCGTACTCACCGCTTTCGCTTATATCGCCATCCAATTTGGCCTGCTGGATACGATAGGCCACCTCCGGGCGGCGCACTTCCAGGAGGTTGTGCAGCTCTTCTTCGAGCCTGGCTTTCCCTTCGACGGTGAGGTGTACCGGCTTGTCCATAACCATACGGTCCTCTCTTATGTGCCCCGCCGTCTGATACAGTAAAGAAAAAACTGAGAGGACGGGCGCTCTCAGCTAGTTATCCTTGCGGGATTGGCCCTATTATACGCCAAACGCCGGCTTTGTGCAAGTATTTCCACAACTACTACAGTACGATGGTACTACTCTTTACTTGCAAAGCGCCGCACAGCCCGCTCGAACTCCTCGGCCCCCACCCTCCTCGACCGCATCACCCGCGCCCGCGAGGGCAACACGCGAGGCCAGGTCAGCAGGCCGACCAGTATGCCCCGCAGCCGCGCTCGCGCCGCCTCTCCCCTGCTATGCCGCACCGCCTCAGCCACGAACCGCGCCTGCGTCACCACTATATCGGGCAGCCGGCGCAGCACAAATCGGAGCGGCAAGTCCTTAGCCACCAGGTATATCAGATTGCGCCCCACGTAATAAGATGCCAGCGCCCCCCCGCCTGTGGCGCTCAAGCGGTGCCGAACCTTCGCAGTGGGCACATACACGGTGCGGTAGCCCAGCATGCGCGCCCGCAGATTGAGGTCAACGTCCTCGGCATACATCCACAGTTGGGGGTCGAGCACCCTGCCCGGCGGTTGCGTGCCGCCCAGACGCGCCAACTCAGCCAGCAAAGAGCGTTTGTAGGCCGCCGCCGCCGCCGCAGGGCCGAACACCTCCTCCTCGTGCTCGTACTGCCCCCGGTCCTGCTGCCACACGCCCCGGCTGTTGGGCACACCGTCCAGGCCGTAGTAGTCGCCCGCCGAGTGTATCGTATCGGGCCGGTCATACAGAACCAGCTTGCTTGCCGCCATAGCCGCCCAGGGGTTGCGCTCCAGGCCTCCAACCAATTCGGCCAACCAGTCAGGTTCGGGCACAGCGTCGTTGTTGAGCAGCGCCAGTATCTCGCCCCGCGCCGCCGCCAAGCCCCGATTGCCGGCAGCCACAAAACCGTGCCCCCGCCGCCCCTCCAGCCTCACAGCGCGCACAGCCGGTATGCCGGCCAAGAACTCTCGCGTGCCGTCCGTCGAAGCATCGTCCACCACTATCGTCTCGAAATCGCCGTATGTCTGCCCCAGCACCGCCGCCAGGCACTCGGCAAGCATCGCCAGCCCGTTGTGGGTCGGGATGATAACGGACACCTGTGGAGCGCTTGAGGGCGGGGGTTTACTCTGCATTCCCGGTTCCGCGTTCCGCGCGTTCCGCAATGTACTCGCGCAGGGCTTCCTGCCAGGGGCGCAGCGCAATGCCGGCCTCAGCGCCGACGCTGTTCTTGAGGGTCGAGTAGTGGGGTGTGGGGGCGGGACGCTTATAGTCGGCGAGGGAGGTGGGGGTCATAGGGATGTGAGCGCGGCCAGTGAGCCTCATTATCTCCTGGGCATACTCGAAGCGCGATGCTTCGCCTTCGTTTACAGTGTGGTACCAACCGTACAGGCCGCTCGCCGCCAGCTTGAACAACGCCTCGGCCACGTCCTCCGCATAGGTAGGGGTGGCTACTTCATCCGCCACCACACTGAGCGCGCCCCTCGCATCGGCGGCCTTGACTATCTTGTCCACAAAACTGACCCCCATCTTGCCGAACAACCAGGACACACGGGCGATGTAGAAGCGTGTCATCAGGTGCTCGACGTACTTCTCGCCGGCCCACTTGCTGTAGGCATACGCGCCCAATGGAGAGGGTGTTTCCAGTTCGGTGAAGGGAGTGCGGCGACTTTCGTCGAAAAAGACCATGTTGGTGCTGACATAGACCAGGGACGCGCCCACCTGTTCACAGGCCAGCGCTACGTTGCGCGTGCCCAGTCCGTTCACCCTGAAAGCTGTGTCGGGGTCGTCCTCTGCGCCGTCTACGTTGGTGTAGGCGGCGGGGTGGATAACCACTTCAGGCTCGAACCGGCGCACAGCTTCGAGCACCGAAGCCGGGTCGGTAATGTCGTATTCGGGGCGGTTCAAAGGCAGAACCTCGTGCCCGGCAGCCTCGGCACGCTTGACGAGTGCGCTGCCCAACGTGCCCCTTGTGCCTGTTACGGCGACTTTCAATGTGTAAACGCTCCTATCCGCGAGTGTCGGTGAGCAACGGGCGCTAAAGGCTCTCGGTTCTGCGCCCCAGCCGGGTGCCGTATGTCAGCCACAGCATAACAACGTAGGCCAGGAGCGAGCCACCCAGGAGCAACACCAACGCCCAGGGCAGCTCCCCAGGCATCGGCAGCACAAGCGCCGCCCAAAAAGCAGCCAGCGCGGCCCTTTGCAGTAGCGGCCCAACATACAGGCCGGCCGCGCTACGCTCCACATTGGAGGCCCACCAGGGCAAGGCAAACAGCAAAACAGCCCCTGCCAACAGGCGCACCAATGTCTGCGGTGCGATTTCCGGCGCGGCGAGCAAGGAAGAGAGAAGCAAGGAATGACCGCCCGACACCTCAGCCAATGCTGCTATCGCCAACAAGATGGCCGGCAACCCTACCACCAGCCTGTGCACCCTCCCCGCCCCCTCGAGGGAGGCGGCGCCGCCCTCAAGCAGCCTCAAAGCCGATGATGTGAGAGGTTGCACCGCCAGCAACACCGGCACAACAATCACCCCGAACGCCGCGCCCCCTGCATAGAGCGGATTGCCCGGCAGAGGCAGCAGCGAAAGGGCGAGCACAGGGGCCGCCATACCCGCCGATACGAGTACGCCCCTGGCCGCCCCGCCGGGTTCGGCCCCGCCAAACTGCGACCCTTGCCTCCCCGCCAATTTCACCAGGTCGTACACAGGCTGTAATGCCGCATGTCGAGCAGCCGGCAGCCGGTACACGCGGGGCGTGAAAATCCCCCTCAGCAAGCCTGCAAACCGTTCGCCCGCCAAAAAGAGCACAAAGGCAAACAGCAGCCCAGGATACAGCAGGAGGGCCACAGCCCAGTTTTGTAAAGTTGTAAGCGTTTCTCCGAGCAAGTTTTGAGCGCCCTCCCCTCTCGAATAAGGGCAGTTTATCATAAGCCCAAGCAGCAGGCAACACGCTCTGCGGCTGTAAGTGTTTAGACTTGGGGTGCAGGAAAAAGCCGTAGGGGCCTGAATTGGCTACGCCAAGTCTGACCGCTTACACATCCGCATGCATGCACGCCCTGCCCATTATGTGTTAGAATCGAAGCAAAAGCACCGGAGGACACAACCATCAGCGCACAAACTGTAAGCACAGATAAGCCCGTAGAGAAAGCCGTCCTGGTGGGTATTGACGGTCCCAGGCAGACGATGAGCGCGAACGACTCGCTGGACGAGCTTGAGCAGTTGGCGGCCACAGCCGGGGTAGAGGTGCTGGGGCGCATCTCGCAGAAGATAGGCGGTCGCAACTCCGCCACCCTGGTCGGCAAAGGTAAGGTCGAGGAGATACGCCTCCTCAAGGAACAACTGGGGGCGGACATCGTGATCTTCGACGAAGAACTCACGCCTACCCAGCAGCGCAACCTCGAAGAAGCCCTCGCCGTAAAGCTGCTGGACCGCACCGGCCTGATACTCGACATCTTCGCCCGCCATGCTCAAACCAAAGAAGGCAGTTTGCAAGTGGAGTTGGCCCAGCTGGAGTACCGCCTGCCGCGCCTCACCCGCATGTGGACCCACCTGTCGCGGCAGAGTGTGGGCGGTGTGGGCCTGCGTGGGCCAGGCGAAACCCAGCTTGAGGTGGACCGCCGCCGCGCCAGGGAACGGATCGCCCGCCTGCGCGACGAGTTGAAGGACGTGCATTCCCACCGCGAACTGTACCGCCAGAAGCGCCGCCGAGAGGGTTTGCCTACTGTGGCGCTGGTCGGCTACACCAACGCCGGCAAGTCTACCCTGCTGAACGCCCTATCCGACTCGGAAGTGTACGCGGCCAATGTGCTGTTCGCCACCCTCGACCCAACCACCCGCCTCATAAAGCTGCACGAAGGCCAGGAGATACTGCTGACCGATACGGTGGGCTTTATACAGAAGCTGCCCACCCAGCTTGTAGCCGCGTTTCGAGCTACCCTTGAGGAGATACACGACG
>JBBSIX010000099.1:0-10343 GCA_038231875.1 Chloroflexia bacterium
CCCTCGCTGCTGGTGGTGTTGACGGGGCCTTCGGGTGTGGGCAAGGATGTGACGCTGGAGCGGATGCGCGAGCGGGGCGTGCCTTTCCACTATGTGGTGACTGTAACCACACGGCCTATCAGACCCGGTGAAGAGGACGGACGGCACTATTTTTTCAAGTCGCCACAAGAGTATGCCACGATGCTGGAAAAAGGCGAACTGCTGGAGCACGCCGAGGTGTACGGACACGGCTACGGTGTTCCCCGCAGCCAGGTAATCGAGCCGTTGCAGAGGGGCATGGACGTTATCATGAAGCCCGACGTGCAGGGCGCCGGCACTATGCGAAGTTTGGAGCCGAACGCGGTCTATATTTTCCTGGCTCCGCCCAGCATGGAAGAGTTGGAGCAAAGGCTATATCATCGCAAAACCGAGAACCCCCAGGAGCTTGCCCGGCGGTTGGAACTGGCCCGGCTGGAGATGCAGGCAATCAGCAACTTTGATTACGTAGTGGTGAATCATCAGAATCAACTGGACAACACGGTGGACAACATCCTGGCGATCATCCAGGCCGAAAAATCGAGGGTCAATCCGAGACTTATCAGCCTGAGCTAGCGCCGAGCACGGTACATAGGGGCATGGCGCGCCATGCCCGTACTAAAGGGGGGTTTGTATAATGGCAACCAACACAGTGGATAGCGAAGTAGAGCGCCTGCTGAACAGCGGCAAAGAGGCGGCCAAAACGGGCGATGTGGCCCAGGCGCGTGACTTGCTTACGCAGGTGGTGGAGCGCGACCCGCATAACGAGCAAGCGTGGATGTGGCTGAGTGGGATGGTGAACGAGCCGGAGGAACAGCAGATTTGCCTCGAAAACGTGCTCGTTATCAACCCATACAACAGCAAAGCCAGGCAAGGGCTGGAGTTCCTCAGCGCCAAGACCGGCATACCTCCCCATGCGCCTCCCGTGCCCAGCGAGTACACCGCTCCCCTCTCGCCTGAACTCGCCGACTACGCCGAGCTTCACGATAGCATCTCCACACAGGGTGCCGGCAACGGCGGCATACCGATGCCCGATTGGAACGAAAGCCAAGGCATGCAGGATGGCCCATTTAATATGTTCGGAGAGCAGGAAGCAGGCTTGCCCGCGGAAGGTTTCCCTGTTGCGGGGATGAACCTCGTGCCCGGATTTGATGGGGCGGTGGGCGGCGTGGACCCTGCACCCGGCGTTAACGGTCTTGATATAGATTGGTCGAGGGGGTTCAACCTTGAACCCGCGCCTACCAACAACCCCGGCTTTGGGGCCGACAATCCCCCTCAGCAGCCTTATGATTTCTCCGGCGGCGCCTACAATATGCCTGGGGTGTATGGAGAGGCCGCAGGTGGCGACTATAACCTGGAAACCTCCATGCCTCCCTGGTCGCTGGACATACCCGCCGGCTTTGAGCCGATGCAGCCCGGCACGTTCAATGGCGGGCACGACGGCGCATTTGCCCAAAATGGGGTGGGCACACGTGCGGACTCGCCGGTGATGGACGGCTTTTCCCCGATGGGTCCCGCAGGCGATTTTCAACTGCCCCAACCACACGACTTGCCCGGCTTCGATGTGCCTGCTCAATCCGGGCAACCCGAAGCCAAGCCCTGGTATGCCCTCTCTACTCGCCTTACCGGCGCGCTTCAGCACCGGACGGGCGGCCTCAATGGAATTGACCCCAACAACTCTGACGAGCTAACTCAGCACCTGGGGGATGGTAAGTCGCCCTCCCACGAACTGGTGGAGTGCCCCAACTGCAAAGAGCAAGTAGTGGACACCGCACTCGCCTGCCCCACCTGTAACTACCGCTTTTTTATCAACTGCCCACGCTGCCACGAGCTTGTGGATACGCTGGATGCCACCCCAGGGGCCGAGGAGCCTTGCCCCAACTGCGGTGTGCGGATAGACAAGATGCAGCTGGGCATGGTTGACGGCGACCCCTCTGCCGCCTATGTCAGCCAAAAGCTGGCAAGGGTCAGCACCACAGCAGCTGATGCCCCAGCCATGCAGCAGTACATGGCGGCTGCCGTTGCCCGCCGGGGCTTTAGCTGGGCCTGGATAGTAGACCTCATGTGGCTGGCGGCCCTCATTGCGATGGTGTGGGCGTTCACCCAGCTGCCCACCTGGCTGCACCTGGCAGGGCAGTACTAACGGCATCCGTTCCACCATCTTACGTGGTGCTGGGTAACTCTGCCGGTAGGCGAGGACTACTATACCTTGTCATTCCGAACGAAGTGAGGAATCAGTGCGCCAGTATGACAGTTGAGATAAAAAGTGCCATGCCTTACACAGGAAGGTACTCTACCGCTAACTACCATGCTCCACCGGCTGATTCCTCACTGCGTGAGGCATACAAAGTGTAATAATTCTCATTCCTCAACACGGTAGCCCAATATAGCTTGAGATGTGGGTAATCACCGGACCGAGTATATTGACAAGCATCAATATATATGCTAACATAACAACATGAGAGCCGACATGCAGAACAACAACAACGAGAGCCGGACCACCGAGAGCGAAGCCGACTGCTGCCCTGTACTCACGATACGCCCTGCCGGGAGCGACCTACGCCTGCAAAGTAGGGTAAAGCTGCTGGCTGCCCTTGCCGACCCCACGCGCCTGCACATCGTCGAAATGCTGTCGCAGTTGCAAGAGCCTCTGTGCGTATGCGACATCACGTCGCAGTTTGACCTGGGCCAGCCCACTATCTCCCATCACCTCAAAGTGCTACGCGATGTAAAGCTGGTCCACTGGGAGAAGCGCGGTCTGTGGGTCTACTACTCCCTGAATAGGGCGGCGTTGGAGCCGATAGCCGGCTATCTGGATGGCCTGCTTGCAATCGGCCAGGCGGTCTCTTCTGTTTAGACCTGCATAGGCAGGCCGTTCTTTTTGCCGAGTAAATCGAAACTTATCAATATAGGAGGTTGGAAATGGAAACTGAAATTAAAAGTACAGAGATACGCGAGAAGGTGCGCCAACGCTATGGCGAGGCAGCGTTGAGAGTGCTGTCCGACGCAGATAGCTGTTGTGGCACACCGGCAGGCGCGTCTGCTTGCTGTAGCGGTGGCTCCAGCGATCCTATCACCGGCAATCTCTACGGGGAGGAAGCCGGCGAAGTACCCACCCAGGCGTTACTTGCTTCACTGGGCTGCGGCAATCCTACCGCCCTGGCCCGCCTCAATAGGGGTGAGACGGTGCTCGACCTGGGCAGCGGTGGGGGCATAGACGTGCTCTTGTCGGCCCGAAGGGTAGGCCCGGAGGGTTTTGCCTACGGCCTCGACATGACCGACGAGATGCTCGCTCTAGCGGAGGAGAACCGCAAAAGGGCAGGCGCCGAAAATGTGCGCTTCCTCAAGGGCTACATCGAAAGCGTGCCCCTGCCCGACAACTCGGTAGATGTGGTAATCTCCAACTGCGTAATCAACCTGGCTGCCGACAAAGCGCCTGTACTCCGTGAGGCGTTCAGAGTGCTCAAGCCGGGTGGTCGCTTCGCTGTGTCGGATGTGGTGGTGCGGGGTCACGCGCCGGGGTGGATCATGAGAAGCATGGAGGCGTGGACAGGCTGCATTGCCGGAGCCTTGCACGAAGACAAGTACAAGGCTATGCTTGCCGAAGCCGGTTTTGAAGACATCGCGGTTGAAGTCACCCGTAGCTATGCAGCCGGAGATATCGCGGGCGAGGCCGGCGGGTGCTGCGAGCCTGTGTCGCTTGCTCAACCGGCCCTTAACCAGGCCGCGAGCATGGCGGATGGCCTTTTCGCAAGCGCCTTTATCCGAGCGACAAAGCCGCAGTCGTAAAGGAAGCAAGTTATGAATGCACGTCCAGCCACCCTCAACGATACAGAGGCTATAGCTGCAATCTACAATGAGGGCATCGAGGAGCGCAGTGCCACCTTTGAGACGCAGCCGCGCACCGCTGATGACATTGCGGCGTGGCTGGACGGCACTCACCCAGTAGTCGTGGTAGAAAGCGACATCAGCACGGGAGCACCCGAAATAGTCGCCTTTGCCGCTACGTCCACCTACAGGCCACGACACTGCTACAGTGGCATAGCCGAGTTCTCGGTATATGTGGCCCGCCACGCGAGGGGGCGCGGTGCAGGGCGGATCGCTATGCAGGCGCTTATGCAAGCTGCCGCACAAGCAGGGTGCTGGAAGCTAGTGTCGCGCATCTTCCCCGAGAACACAGTCAGCCGCGCGCTGATGCAATCGCTGGGCTTTCGGGAAGTCGGCACTTACGAGAAGCACGCCCAGCTTGACGGGCAGTGGCGCGATGTGGTGATAGTGGAGAAGCTGCTTGAAGGAAGCTGAAACCCGGGATACAGCATGGCGAGCAGCAGACCGAACTTACTTTATAAACCCGCCCACGTACCACAGGTGATACACCAGCGCCTCCCGGTACTTGATGACCTCCTCGCCTATAAACTCGGCCATGGTCCCAAGAGGGTGGTTCGTGTACTCGAAGCCAAAGTACTCGTAACCGGCAGGGCCGCGAAACGGCATCTCCTCGCTTACCTGCGACAGCGCGGCCCGCAGCACGGCGTATATCCACTGAGGCTGCAAATCCCACATGAAGTGAGGCATCAAGCCGCCGGAGTAGCTCATACCCCAGATCGCCTTGCCTTTATAGTGTACCGTCTCCTGGCCGGAAAACCGCTCGAAACCAAAGTACAGGTTCTTGTAAGAGTACAGCCCCTGCTTGTACTCAAGCAAGATAGCCCCCGGCATGGCGGCACGCATCGCCTCGGCCTCACCCGAAGGCAACGCCTTGCGCTTGGCCTCAACCAGGAACTCGGTGAACTCCACAATGTCAAACTCTCTGGCTTGCACATGCATCGCGGCTGTTGAATTGTCGTTTGGTCCTGCCAACAGTTTTTACCCCCCGCTTTGACCAGGCATCCTAGTCATAGTCACACAATGCCCTGCTTTGCGTATTTGCCACTGAGCACAACCGATGATAATCAGCAAAGAGGCCGATTGCACCACAATCGGGTAGTCCCGGCCCGAAACCTCCTGCAAAAGGCCCGTCAGCAGGGGCAACACACCCAACCAGGCGTAGACACTCCACCTGAGCAGCTTGTTGCCCCTCTCCTCGCCGGCCCCAGGCAGCCCCAGCCAAGCAAGCAACACTAAGGCCGGCATCAAGAGCAAAACGTGCTCGTAGCCAAGCATGTAGGGACTAATCAGGCTGTTCACAACGACAGTTATCGGTAAGCTGAGGGGCACAGCCGAGGCCGTATACTTCATGTCGCGCCGCCACAGGGGAAGCAGCAAGGCCACGCCCGCCAGACTCAGCGCAGCCGATACCGCTATCCAGGGCGATCCCGCGCCCACGATATTGTAACTCAACCCCCACACCGACGCCGAAACCTCGGCCTGGCTTGCGGCCTGGCCTCCTTTGAATAATATCGAAAGCCATTCGCTCAACGAAGCCGGGAAGAAAAGCAGGGGCAGCAGCAGCAGGGCCGCGAGCGTCCCCACAGCCGATATAAGTATGCCGTAACGCCGGCGGCTTATCGCCCAAAGGCATAAAAACGCCACCGCCAGGCATGCAGATTGGGGCTTGGCCGCCAACACCGCCAACGCCGCCCCCGATGCTATGTCGCCCATCAAGCGCTTGCGCCCCGCCAACGAACCGGACCTCACGAGCCACGCCCACACACCCACCAGCAAGCCAAGCTCTATCGCGGCGAATTGCCCCACATAGAGGTTGAGCACGTTGGCCTTGAAAGCAACGCTGAGGAACACTGTTACTCCTACCGCCGCCAATGCCGCCGGCTGCAAGGCTCTAAAGGCCCCGCATGTGGAGCGTAGCAAAGCGCCGCAGGCCCACACCAGCAACAGCAAACTGCCCGCCCGCCAGACGGCCAAAGCAAGTGGGAAGGGCGTTGCTCCAAAAGGGAGTAAAACTACCGCAACCCACACCGGATAGATAAAGTGGAAGTTCGCTCCACTGTTGAAGTTTGGGAAGTCGGCGCTGTACGGGCCGAGCGCTGCGTCTAGCTGTGGGCGCGTGGGGTTATAGGGGTCTGCGCCGTCCAGAAGGAGGCGGCTAGGCAGCCAGACGTTCTGCGCGAAGTCGTTGTGGGGGCTGGTCGTCTGCCCCCACAACAGCATAAGCAGCAACGCCAGAGCCATGCCTCCCGACCACAGAACGATGCGCAACCCTGGTGAGAGAGCCAGGCTCTTGCCCGGTAAGTGTTCGGAAGGAGAGTGCGGGGGTTCCCTGTGCCGGGGGTTTGGGGGTGCTCCCCATTCTCCTTCTATAAAGCTCCCCTCCCACGTGTGGGAGGGGCTGGGTATGGGCGTCGGCAAACTCTGAACATTCACCCCGGCATGCGTCGGCTCGGCTGGGTGGCATGTCGAGACCAACCCCCCACTCTCGCTCGGTACAACCATATTTGTAGCCTTGCTCATGCCGGCAGTGCAGTCCTTCCTAAAGTAATATAGACCTGTTGAGTATAGCCCCGCCGGTGCGGTCTGTAAATCACCCTTTGGTATGGCTGCGTTACCCCAAAAGTAGGGGAGTGACGTGCCGGCCGAGCAAAGTTGTAATAAGGTTGTAATACTCTTGTAAGTGTATTAAGCGGCAGGAAAGCGTTATGGGCTACAGTAGAAGGGTTACAGGCGCGAGGGCCTGGCTCAAGCGCACATCAGCATACACACACTTAGGAGGGCTACACATGTTCAAGAAAGCAGCAGCAACGGGCGCATCTTTACTGCCCATAATGGGGGCCATGGCTCTCATGCTCGCACCCCTGGGCGCATCGGCGCAGACAATGGCAAGCAAAAGCTACGAGGTAACGATCACTAACCTGACTTCCAAGCAGGTGATGTCGCCGCCCATTCTGGTCACGCACTCAGGGTCGGCGCACGTCTGGCAGGTTGGGCAAACAGCCTCGGACGGCGTTAAAACGATGGCCGAGGAAGGTAAGAACGACAAACTTGCCGCCGAGGTAAAAGGGGTTGCTACCGACGTGGTAATGGCCGACGGCCCACTCATGCCGGGCAAGAGCGTTACCCTCAAGATCATGGCTCATGAAGGAGACGTGCTGTCCGCAGCCTCGATGCTGGTACAAACCAACGATACCTTCACCGGCCTGGACAACATGCCTCTCTCCGGCGCGATGGGCGACAAGGATACGATGGCATATGACGCGGGCACCGAGGAGAACACCGAGGTGGCGTCCGATATACCCGGCCCCCCGTTCGGCGGCCACAATCAGGGAACCGCCACCCAACCCCGCCAGGCTATAGCCATGTCCCCCGGTATTACGGGCAAAGCCGACGTCGGCCTTGAGTACAATTGGAGCGGCCCCGCAGCACGCTTCAGCGTACATGCCGCGATGATGGAAGAAGGCGCCATGTCCGGCGGCGAGAAGTCGAGCATGTCGGGCGAGGGCGCGATGATGAGCGGCAACGAAAGCATGCCTAAGACCGGCGCGGGAGACACCGCCGGCTGGTTCACGTTGGCCGGCATCGCAGTCCTCATGCTGGCTTCCGGCGCAACCCTCAAGCGAGTGCAGGTGCGCAGCAAGAAGTAGGTCGGGCGAGACTATACTGTTGTTCGCCAGGGGCGGTCCGTTGGATCGCCCCTATTTTCTACAGCAGGTCCACCTCAAGCCCGGCCACAGGGCGCACCACATAGGTCTCGGCCTGGAGGGAGGTCTCCTCGGTGTAGCGGCGCGCAACATTGCGGTCGAACCGGCGTATGGCGCTCGTCTGCACCAGATTGACCGTGCAGCCGCCGAACCCGGCTCCGGTCATGCGCGCGCCCAGCACCCCTTCGGTCTCCTGCGCCAACTCCACCAGGCGGTCCATAAAGAGGTTGCTCACCTCGAAATCGTGCTGCAAGCTCTCGTGCGACTCGTTCATCAAGCGGCCTACAGTCTCAAAATCGTTGACCGAAAGGGCCACCACCGTCTCCAGCACCCGCTCGTTCTCGGTGACGACATGCTGGGCACGCTTGTACAGAGTGGGATAGAGCTTGCTGCCGTACTGGTGTAGCATTTCGGGGGAGATGTCGCGCAGCGATTGCAGGTCCAGGTTATAGGTGATCACCTTGAGAGCGCCCACAGCCGCCTCGCACTCCTGCCGCCGTTTGGCGTAGGCAGAGGAGGCCAGTTCGCGGGTGAGGCCGCTGTTCACCAGCACAAGAGACAACCCCTGGGCCGCCGGGTTGAACGGCACGGTGGTAACGCCCAGGCTGCGGCAGTCTATCAGCATCGCCGCGTTCGGTTCGCCTATGCCGATTGCCATCTGGTCCATGATGCCGGTGGGCACGCCGATAAACTCGTTCTCCACCACCTGGCCGGCGCGGGCCATCTCATTGCGCGGCATGCTCCGGCCCGCAAGCTGCGAAAGCGTTGCCAGGAGGCCCATGACCAGCGATGCCGAGGATGACAGCCCCGACCCCACCGGCAGGTCGCCCCAGATAAGCAGATCGGCCCCTACAGGCTCATAACCGTGCTCCCGTAGCCACCACGCGGCCCCACGCACGTAATTGGCCCAGTCCGACTGCTCGCCCAACAAGCCGATGTGGCCGTCCAGGTCTATTTCCACCTCTTGCCCTACCGTTTCGGAGTAAACGCGCAACGTCCTATCCTCGCGGGGCGCGGCGGCCAGCTTGGTATACCGGTCTATGGTAGCAGGCAGCACATAGCCGAGGTTGTAGTCTGTATGCTCCCCAATCAGATTGACCCGCCCAGGCGAACGAGTCAGCATAGCCGGTTCTCGCCCGAATCTCTCTGCAAACGATAGCTGTCCAGCCATTAACCGGCTCCTATGCTCTAATGTTTTCATATCAACTCACTCAAGTTCCCGGCATACAAGCCTCGGCTTGCAGGCAAGAATAGGGCAGCTAGTCGCCCTCGTAGCCCAGGGGGTGGCGGCTGTGCCAGTCCCAGGCTGCTTGTACTATCTCATCCAGGCCCGGATATTGCGGCTTCCAACCGAGCTTTCCCGTTATCTCCTCGGATGAGGCCACCAGCGCCGGTGGATCGCCCATTCTTCTTGGGCCGACCTGGGCCGGTATGTCGTGGCCGGTTATGCGGCGGGCGGTGTCTATCACCTGTTTGACCGAAAAGCCCATGCCGTTGCCCAGGTTGAATATTCGGCTCTCGCCCCCCTCCGCCAGCCAATCGAGGGCCAGCATGTGGGCTTGCGCCAGGTCCACTACGTGTATGTAATCGCGTATCGCCGTGCCGTCGGGTGTCGGATAGTCGTCGCCGTAGATTTGCACGTGAGGCCGTTGGCCCAACGCCACCTGAAGCACGATAGGGATCAGGTGGGTCTCCTGGTCGTGTACCTCGCCATACTTTTCGGAGGCTCCTGCCGCGTTGAAGTAGCGCAGCGACACGAACCGCACGTCCTGCGTTACGTCGAGCCATCGCAGCATCCGCTCGAACGCCAGCTTCGACTCCCCATACGGGTTGATCGGCTCCGTCGGGTCGCTTTCCTTGATCGGCACGCTCTGGGGCATACCATAGGTAGCGGCGCTGGAGGAAAAGACGATCTTCTTGACCCCGGCCTCCAGCATTGCCTCCACCAGAGCGACGCTCGCCGAGACGTTGTTGCTGAAGTACTTGGCAGCGTTTTCCATCGATTCGCCGACCAACGAATAGGCGGCGAAGTGCATAACGGCCTCGACTGCGTGCTCCTTGAGCGTCCGTTCAAGGAGCGGTATATCGGCCAGATCGCCCTCTACCAGGACGGCGCGGGGGTCCACCGCCCCTCTATGGCCCTTAGTAAGGTTGTCGTAAACGACCACCTTGTGCCCCTCGTCGGCCAGCATCTCGACGGCCACGCTGCCGATGTACCCCGCGCCCCCGGTGACGAGTACGCTCATGGCTTGTTTCTGCCGCCCTGTTGGGGCGTTGTCCGTCGTCATATTGTTCATTATAGCAAACCTCCGCCTGAAAACAACGTTCCATTGGTAGTATTTCGGGGCTTATCTTTTGGCTACTCCCTTTGAGGTAAGCGAAACGCGATATGCTAGACGCAAAGGACGACACAAAGATTTTTATGGTTCCACGACGAAAACACGAAGACTCGAAGATACGAAGATACGAATGACGGCACAAAGATTTTTAGGATTTCTTCACATAGCAAGTTTCCTTACCAGCCAACTGCGTCTTCCCCATGCCGGCATGCCGGCAACCATTCTTGACCGAACTCTGAACAACAAAAATCGTAAGCGTCGTCCTTCGTATCTTCGTATCTTCGCGTCTTCGTGTTTTCGTCTCAAGAGCGCAGGCCGTCCTTTGCGTCTTTGCGTTCCCGTCTCTTGTAGTGGGATCCTAAAACTCTTTGTGTATTTGGCGTTTAGCGTTGTTTCC
>JBBSIX010000100.1:0-10300 GCA_038231875.1 Chloroflexia bacterium
GCCCAGCTGTACGAGCAGCCGGTGCAGGTGCGGGTGGTGCCGGATATATTCGACCTGGCCTTCCACAACGCCACAATAGAGAGCGCGGGCGGCATCCTGTTCATCGGGCTGCGCGACCCCGCCATAGACGGCATGCAGCGACTGTTCAAGCGCCTGATGGACATCGCTTTTTCGCTGCTGGGCCTCCTACTCTTTTCGCCGCTCTATTTGCTCACGGCACTGGCTATCAGGCTTCAGAACGATGGGCCGGTGTTTTACAAGGCGCAGCGCGTGGGCGAGAACGGCCGGCTGTTCACTATGTGGAAGTTCCGCTCGATGCTCGCGGACGCCGAGGAACGGCTGCACGAGGACGGCCGGGCGGCTGGGGAGGGCAACCTCCGGCACAAGCAACCCACCGACCCCCGCATCACTCGCGTCGGCAGGTTTATCAGGCGCACCAGCATTGACGAACTGCCCCAGTTGATAAACGTACTGCGTGGTGACATGAGCCTGGTGGGGCCGCGTCCCGAACTGCCCTGGATGGTGGCTCGCTATCAACTCTGGCAGCGCAAACGGTTCGCCGTGCCGCAAGGTATCACCGGCTGGTGGCAGATAAACGGCCGCAGCGACACTCCGATGCACCTGCATACCGAGCACGATCTTTACTACATCCAGAATTACTCCCTCTGGCTCGACATTCAGATACTGTGGCGGACGATTGGCGTTATCGTCACGGGCAAGGGCGCGTACTGAGGGGTCTGTTGTGGGCGGTGACGTTTGCCGGCCGCACAGAGCATAAACGATGAACATCCTCTACCTCGATGCTACCCGCAGTCTGTACGGGGCCAGTCGTATGCTGCTCACGCTACTGGAGAACCTGGACCGCCGGCAAGTTACCCCTTACGTGGTTATGGCAAACGATGTAGAGGACGACCTGCGCCTTTGTCGAGAGCTTGACCGGCTGGGTGTGCCCTACTTGGAACACCCAATCGCCGTGCTGCGCCGCCGGAAGTACCTCAACCCATCGGGCGCTCTCCTCCTGTCGGGCACTCTCTTTCGTTCGGTGCGCTCACTCACCAGGTTGATTCGCCACTACAAGATTGACCTCGTGCAGACCAACACAAGCACCGTGCTGTCGGGCGCGGTGGCCGCGCGCAGAGCCGGCGTGCCCCACGTGTGGCATGTCCACGAACTGTTCCGCAGGTGGGAAGGCCCTGTGCTGGCGCGGCTGCTGTGGGCGCTTTCTCGGTGTGTAGTGGCTCCATCAGAGGCAATCGCGGATAATCTTATCAAGGCGCTGCCTACGTTGGAGCAGAAACTGGTGATTATCAAGAATGGCGTGGACCCCCAGCCGTTCCGCACCGTGCCGGCCAACCGGGTGGACCGGCTGCGGGCCGAGTGGGGGATCGCGCCGGGGGATAAGGTAGTGGGCATGATCGGGCGGATCGGCATGTGGAAGGGTGAGGGGCAGTTCGTCGGCTTGGCGCGCCTGGTCGCCCAGAGGTACAGAGGCGCAACATTCGTCATCGTGGGAGGCGTGTTCGACGACGAGCAGCGCCATATTGCGGCTTTGGAAAGATTGATCGAGACGAACATGCCGGCGGGCCGCGTGGTGGTGGCGGGGCTGCGCGAGGACATCCCCACAGTAGTTAACCTTTTCGACGTGCTGGTCCACCTGCCTGAGCGCCCTGAACCGTTCGGCCTGGTGGCTATCGAGGCGATGGCGGCAGGCAAGCCGGTCGTGGCGGCGGCGCTGGGCGGCCTCACCGAGATAGTGCGCGACGGCGAGATGGGCTATCTGGTGCCGCCAGGCGACATAGAGGTGGCGGCAAAGCGGGTGACGGCTCTCCTGGAGGACGACGCTCTAAGGGCGAGGCTGGGCAAGGCAGGCTCTGCGCGGGTGGATGCCCTCTTTTCATCAGCCGCTTATGCCGCACGGTTCGAGGCGCTCTACCGCAATCTGGCGGGTCATGAGCCGGACGCAGGGGAGGCGGCAGGTTAGCGATGCAGACGACCAATGTGCCGGCAGAAACAGATGTGGTAATATGGGGCGCCTCCGGACACGCCCTGGTCGTGGCCGACGTTATCAGGTGCCGGGGCATCCACAGGATTGCGGGCTTTATAGACGACGGCCGGCCCCACCGTGGCGACGCGCTGCATGGGGCTAGCCTGGTGCTGGGCGGACGCGAGCAGTTGGCCCCTCTTTTCGCGGCCGGCGTGCGGCTTGCCTTTATTGCTGTGGGCGACTCAGCGGCGCGGCTGAGGCTGGCTGATGTGGTCGAAGCCGCCGGCTTCACGCTTATCAAGGCTATACACCCACAGGCGGTGGTTGCCGCTAGTGCGAGTATAGGCGCTGGCACCCTGGTCGTGGCGGGTGCGATAATCAACCCGGAGGCGCGGATAGGCAGGAACGTGATCGTCAACACCGGAGCTACGATTGATCATGAATGCGAGATAGGCGACGGGGTACACATCGGGCCGGGGGCACACCTGGGCGGAGGCGTTTTTGTTGGCCGGGGAACCTGGGTGGGCATCGGCGCGTCGGTGGCCGAGCGTATCCGCATCGGGGCGAACTCGATAGTAGGCGCGGGGGCGGCTGTGGTGCGCGACATACCGGAGGGGGTGGTGGCTTATGGAGTGCCCGCCCGCGTAATGAGGAGTGTTTCGGAAGAAAATGCAAGCGCCTGACCTGCCGGACGGCGCTAGCGGGCGCGGGCCTGCCCCTTTTGTGTCGGTGATTGTGCCTACCTACAAACGGGAGGAAGTGTTGTGCCGCACTCTCCTCCTGTTGTTCAGCCAGGATTACCCCATCTACGAGATTATCGTAGTTGACCAGACCGCGAAGCACTCCGAGGCAACCGAACGTTTCCTGGGCCGGCACAGGAACCGGCTGCGCTATATTCGGCTCAAGCGTCCCTCCTTGACCAGAGCGCGCAACGCCGGTATCCTGGCTGCACGTGGCGAGATACTGCTCTTTCTGGACGACGATATAGTGCCTACAAAGCATCTAATCAGGGCACACGTCGAGGCGTTCGAGGAGGGGGTGGGCGCTGTTGCCGGCCAGGTGCTTCCGCCGCATGCAAACTCCGCCGGCACCACGCAGGTAGGTGCTATCGTGGATAGGGCCGAGGTAGTTGCCAACTTCAATTCGACCGTCGCCGGCGATGTGCTGCATGCACCGGGAGGCAACACCTCAGTGTTGCGTCGGGCGGCGTTGGAGGTGGGCCTGTTCGAGCCGGCCTTTGGGGGCACGGCTCTGCGCGAGGAAACCGATTTCTACCTGCGCCTGCGCCGCCTGGGATACCGTATCAAGTTCGAGCCTGAAGCCTCGCTCAGGCATCTGGCGCTGACCAGCGGCGGCTGCGGCAACAGGCGCACGGACATGCAGTGGTACTACTGGCTTGCCCACAACAACCTGCTGCTGGGCATGCGACACCCCGAACTGTTCAGCATTCCACGTGTAGTGCGCAGGCAGCTGCCTGCACTCGCTCGCAAGAAAGGCCCGCTGCTCGTGCTGCCCTGGTTGCTCGCCCACTTAACCGCGCCGGTGTCTCATCTGCGGGCACGTAGGAGTTTGCAGCGCGCACGGCACAAGACTCGGCAGCCTTTTTAGTTCTACTTCCATGCAGACCACATGAGGCCCAACAATGAAAGTCGGCATTTACTATCCGTTCGAGCCTTACATCGGCGGGGGTGAGCGCTATACCCTGGCGATAGCGGAGCGCCTTAGCCGCAGCCATGCGGTACAACTGCTGCTGCCGGGGCGCGCACGGGTTCCCAGTCTGGCGGCGGCTTTGGGCTACGATATATCTAAGGTAGAGCTTTTGCCGCGCACCGGCTACATCTCCAACCTGGAAAAAGCGGTAGGCAGCAGCCGCTACGACCTTTTTATCTGCATCAGCAATCATGCCGTGCCCCCGGTAGCCTCGCTTGGTAGGCGCGGGATAGTAGTTGTGCAGTTCCCCTTTACATTGCGGCGAGAAGACTGGGTGAAGACCCGCCTTCTTGGGCCTGCAATGCTGCGGTCTTACGACCTGGCCGTTGTTTACTCTCGCTTCGTAGCCGAATGGTTACGCAAGCGCGCCCCCGCCCACATCCGCACTGCTATCCTGCCCCCGCCGGTGGACATGCTTCCTGCATGCTCGTATAGCCCCCGCGACCCGGTTATCCTCGGCGTGGGGCGCTTCTTCGAGGGCCGGCACAACAAGCGGCATCCGGCCCTTGTCACGGCGTTCCGCCGCCTGGTAGACGGAGGCTTGAGCGGCTGGGAACTCCACCTGGCGGGGGCCACCCGGCCCGAAAGAGAGCACCAGGCGTATCTTAGCCGGGTGCGCGCGCTTGCCGAAGGCTATCCCATTACGGTGCATGCCGACATATCCCAGAAGGCTCTGGTCGCCTTATACCGGCGGGCCTCACTCTTTTGGCACGCCACAGGCTACGGCACCGACCCCCAGGAGCAGCCCGAAGCGATGGAGCACTTCGGCATCGTCACGGTGGAGGCCATGGCCGGCGGCTGCGTGCCGGTGGTTGGAGCCTGGGGAGGGCAGCCGGAGATCGTAACGCACAGGGTAAACGGCTTTTTGTGGAGAACGCTCGACGAATTGGTAGGTTCTACGTTGGAGTATCTGCACATGAGCGAGCCTGCACAGCGCAGTTTGCGCGCGGGGGCAATAGAGGCCGCCGGGCAGTATTCGCTCTCGGCCTTCCATGCCCGTCTGGACCGGGTAGTGAGCGGGCTGACGAGCCAAGAGCAAACCCCAAGTGTTCAGCATCGAGCCGGCCCGGCCATCGTTGAGGCAGGCTCCAGTCCCGCCGGGCATGAGCACATGCCGCTAGTCTGCGCCGTTGTCCTCAATTGGAACAGCCTGGACCTTACACTCGACACCCTGGCCTCCCTGCGCCGGCAGTCCTATCCGCATCTCCGCACTATCGTGCTGGACAACGGCTCGTGGAACCAGAGGGAGGCCCTGGGCGTTATAGAGGCAACGTTCCCGGAGGCGAGAACAACGGCAAGTCGGCGCAATCTTGGCTTCGCAGGGGGCTGCAACGCCGGCATGCGTGTCGCTCTGGAGATGGGTGCGGACTACCTGCTGCTGCTCAACAACGACGTGCTGCTCGACCCGAAAGCCATTGCCGAGTTGACGGCTGCTCTGGAGGCCGATGCAGAGGCCGGGGCAGCCGGGCCGCTCATATTCTTTGCTTCCGAGCCGCAGCGCATCTGGTTCGCCGGCGGCGCTATGCAAAGCGGCGGCAGGTTCCTATCACGGCATAAGGGTTTGGGCAGGCGGCTCTCAACCTACCCCGACCTCCCGCCGCAGGAAACAGGTTGGTTGGCGGGCACGGCCCTCCTTGTGAAACGCTCCGCTGTGGAGAGGGTGGGTATGATGGATCCGGCCTACTTCCTCTACTGGGAAGATGTGGACTGGTGCTACAGGCTGCGGCGGGCCGGATACCGCCTGCTGCTTGTTCCCCGTGCCCGGATATGGCATAAAGTAAACGCTACGACAAGCACCTTGCCCTCGATGGGCAGCGTTTACTACTGGGAGCGCAACCGGCTGCGCTTTATCGAAAAGTGGGGCGACTTGCCCTCTCGCGCGTCGGCCTGGGGCAAAATCCTCTGGCGCACGGCGGCCTGGAGGTTGCGTTTGCCCAAAGATGACCCGCAGGCCGAAACAAAGTTGGAAGCCTACAGAGATTACCTGCTGAGGCGGTTCGGGATGAGGGGGCAGTCTACGCGGTGACTGTTTTGGGGACAGGCTTGGCTCTGGGCTTGCTCGCGCTGTACGCAGCCATGCTGGTTGTTATCCGGCGCGCGCCTTTTCGGGCTTTGGGTGCGCTTGTGGGGAGAGAGGAGATCAGGCGGTAGATGTCTGCCCAGCCTTTGCGCGTGGCCGTTGATATGACCTTCCCCAACCGCAACAGCGGCGGCACGGGGGTGTACACGCGCTCTCTAATAGCCGCCTTGCAGGGCCGCAGCGCAGTAACGGTATGCGAAATCGCATGCGAGGACGTGGGTACGGCCGGCACGCTCCGGTGGTTGGCGGTGGGTGCGCGGCGAAAGTTGAAGCATGTGCGGCCCGACTTGCTCCACTGTCCGGCCTTTGTCGCACCCTGGCGTTCACCTGTGCCCCTGATCATAACCATACACGATGCGGGCGCGCTTCGCTTTCCGCAAGACTTCCCGCTTGAATGGCGTTTCTACAACCGCTTTTTGTTGCCGCCTATCGCCCGTCGTGCCGCTCGCCTCATCGTACCGTCCGAGTTCGCCCGCAGGGAGGTGGCACGCTACTACCGAGTTCCTCAGGAGCGGATAGCCGTCACCTATGAGGCGGCCCAACCCCAGTACAAGCCGCAACCCCAGGATGCTGTGCGCCGCTATCGCGCCGGGCTGCCGACGGCAGACGACGCCGGATCGCTTTTGCTGTTTGTCGGCGCGCCGGTCGGTCGCAAGAACCTGGATGTTGTGCTGAGGGCGCTGGCTCGTGCCGAGGCCATGCCGGAAAGCCCCCTTTCCGGCGCTACGCTGTTGATCTGCGGGGCCGAAGCCGACCACTTCCCGGGCATGCGAGACCGAATCGCCCGGCACGGCCTCTCCCGTAGGGTACGCTGGCTGGGGCACGTAGCGTCTGGGGAGATGCCTCTGCTCTACGCGGCTGCCGACGCTCTTGTCTATCCCTCTCTCTACGAGGGATTCGGCCTGCCTCCGCTTGAGGCGATGGCGGTGGGCCTGCCGGTGGTGGCCTCGCGTGCCTCCTGCTTGCCGGAAGTGCTGGGTGATGCGGCCCTGCTTGTGCCTCCACACGACGATGCAGCTTTCGCCGGCGCGCTCGACGCCGTTCTGACCAGACCACAGCTAAGGCTGCAACTGATTGAGGGGGGCAAAGCCAGAGCCGCCCTCTATAGCTGGGAGCGGTGCGCCGAGGATACGGAGGCGGTGTACCGAGCCGCTGTGAGTTAGCCTCTACTTGAGGGCCGCCGGCCGGCCGTCTTTGACGAGCAGGATGGCCGGCGCATGCCGGGCGTCGCGCTTGTCGGTGAAGGAGAAGGGGCCTAGTACCGTCTGCACCTGGTCGGAGCCTTTAAGGGCATCGCGCAGGTCGGTGCGGACCCGCTCTAGCGTCTTGCCGGCGGCGTTGGCGCGTTTATAGGCGTTCCAGATGATTTGCACGCCTGCGTAAGCCTGGGCCGCCGTTTCGTCAGGGTCTTTGCCGTACCTTTGGCGGTACTTCTCTACAAAGTTCCGGCTCATCTCGCTATCGTTGCCGGCGGCGCTCCACGCTTTGCCCACCACCAACCCCTCAGCCGTGCTGTTCCCCTCCGTCGGCAGGTCGCTGAAGCCGTTGCCGCCGATGATAAACAGGTCGGGGCCGATACCCACTTCTTTGCGAGCCTGGCTCAGTATCTCCCCGGCAGGCCCACTGAGGGCCGCTATCACTATGGCATCGGGGCTTTCGGCCTTGATCGCGGCCAACTGGGGCCGGTAGTCTTTGTCGCTCGCGGAGAAAGTGTGCTCGCTCACTATTTGGATATCGTTCTCTTTCAGGGTGGTGCGGAATAGGTCGGCTTCCGCCTTGCTGAACGGGTCGTCTGTGCCGTACAGCAGCGACACCCGCTCGACGTGCAGCTCCTCCTTTGCCGTTCCAATCAATTCGGGCACTATCTGAAACTCGGCCAGGGAGTCGCGGAATATGTAATCGCCCACATCGGTTATGCCCCCCGCCGTGTTGGAAACAGCCAGCACCGGAACCTTAGAGTCTTGCGCCACGGGGTTTGCACGTCGGGCTTCGCTGCTGAGGGTGGGGCCGATGACGGCGTGTACCTTTTCGACCTCAATGAGCTTCTGGAAGGCGGCTGCTGCCTGGGCGGGATCGGACCCTGCATCCCTGTAAACGGCTGTGATGCCGGGGCTGCCGTCGGTGCCGTTGATTTCGGCTACGGCGAGTTGGGTTGCGGCCTTCTGCGTACTGCCCATCTCCGCGTTGCTGCCGGTCAGATCGAACACGAAGCCGACCTTGAGGGCGGGATGGGCAACCGCCGTGGACTGAGGGGCTACCGTCGCCATATCACAGGCCGCCAAGCCTGCCGTCAGGACTGCCGGCATGAGAAGCATCAGGAGAAGATGTTTGTGCTTTGTGTACATCAAGTGGGCTACCTTTGCCGACGTTTCGAGGTATTACTCTGTCTGCTTTATAATAGAAAAGGGTGCGGGGGGCAACCTTCGCGCTCAGGTGCATCTACTCTGAAAATAGGTGGTGCAGGGGTGGTTCTTGGGCGACGCCCAATTCATCCTGACGGGGCACTGGGGGTGTCCCCCAGCGCTCTCTCTTTTTCGTTCGTAGGCGGGTGGCAAACAGCGATGAAAAACTACTCTGTTGTGGGAGGGGCTATGAAACCGGCAGAACGCCAAATTGCCGATGGGATACTATTCACCGACCAGTACCAACTTACGATGGCCCAGGTGTACTATCGCATAGGAATGCCTGAACAGAGGGTGCAGTTCGACCACTTTTTCCGCAACTATCCCGACTATGGTTCCCACAAAGCCGGCTACTGCATAAACGCCGGCCTGGAGTGGCTGCTCGACTGGATGGCGGAGGCGCGCTTCCGTGACGACGACCTGGGCTACTTACGGGAGCAGCGCGGCAGAGCGGGCACGCCCGTCTTTGGCGAGGACTTCCTGGGGTGGTTGCGCGGCAACGGCAACTTCGAAGGCATTTCGCTGCGTGCCGTACCGGAGGGCCGCGTGGTCCACCCGAACGAGCCGCTTACGGTGGTGCAGGGGCCGCTCGCCATGGCGCAGATATTGGAGACTTCGCTGCTCAATCACCTGAACTACCAGACGCTGATCGCCACCAAAGCCTCGCTGATCAGAGACAGTGGGCGTGGGCAGCTGATGTTGGAGTTCGGGCTGCGCCGCGCCCAGGATAAAGGCGGCAATGCAGGCACACGGGCCGCCCTGATCGGTGGGGCCGATTTCTCCTCCAACGTCGGTATGTCTCGCCTCCTGGGTTTTGCGCCGCAGGGGACGCATGCCCACAGCATGGTGCAGCTATTTATGACGCTGGGCGAGGGTGAGTTGGCGGCGTTCCGGGCCTATGCCTCGGTGTACCCCGATGATTGCAGCCTGCTGGTGGATACAATAGATACCCTGGAAAGCGGCATACCCAATGCCATTACCGTATTCGAGGAGCTACGCCGCAAGGGGCACAGGCCGGTGGGCATCCGCATAGACTCCGGCGACCTGGCATATTTGAGCATACAGGCGGCCAAGATGTTGGCGGCGGCCGGCTTCCCCGACACCTCTATAGTACTGTCGAACGACCTCGACGAGATGGTTATCTGGCAGATTATCACGCAGATAGCCACAGAAGCCCCTCGCTACGGTGTCGAGCCTGATGCGGTGGTGAAGCGGCTCGTGTACGGAGTGGGCACGCGCCTGATCACCTCGGCGGGCGATCCGGCGCTGGGTGGGGTGTACAAGCTGGTGGCGGTGCAGAAAGGTGCGGGCAGTATGCAGGAGTGGCTGCCCGCCATCAAGGTCTCGGAGTCGCCGCAAAAGACGCCCAATCCCGGCAACAAGCTGCTGTGGCGGGTGTACGACAGGCGCGGCAACGCCACAGCCGACCTGCTCAGTCTGGAAGGGGCGGACCCCGACCCTCGGCAATCCGAGCGACTCTCCCTACGCCACCTGTCCGATTACACGAAGTTCCGCACTCTCGGCAAAGGCGACATCTCGGAGATAGAGCCTCTGTACAGAGAGGTGCTGCGCGACGGCAAACTGGTGTATGACCTGCCGACGATTGAGGCGATGCGCGACATACGCAACGCCGACCTGGACCGCCTCGACCCCGGGGTGCGCCGCCTCCTCAACCCGCACATCTACCATGTCTCACTTACCCCGCGCCTGTACGACCTCAAGCAGGAGCTAATCGCTTCCGCTATGCAGCACAGCAGATAGCTGGTGCAGCAAAGCTGGGGAGTTGTACTTGGTAAGTGTTCATCCTTCACGAGTCGCCCCCTTCTTGGCTACGCCAATTCATTCCGCGCCCCCCGCTACGCTCATACCCCAAGTCTGACCGCTTACCGTAGTTCTATCTGGTGATTACCCACATTTTTATGCAGAACAACGAGCGCAACCCCAACTGGTTACGCTCATCTTCACTACGCCTTGTCATTCCTCTTGTAGTTTAGACTATTGGGCGGACCGTCAGGGAAAGGGTTGCACAAAATGGCTGCTAATGTACAATAAAAGGGAGGCCTCAACCCCAATAATGGCCTCGTCGCGGAGCCAATAGTGCCGTGATTTAGCTGGCTGGGAAGA
>JBBSIX010000101.1:0-10182 GCA_038231875.1 Chloroflexia bacterium
GACGAACAACATCAAGACCCGGAGAAGCTGCTGCCCAGCGCTTCTCCGCCCGACCGTGCGGCGGCAGGCGATGTGTCTACCACCGGGCACTCGGCGTATGACGTGCATGAGGCCGTTGGACAGCCGGAGGTAGAGAGCGACCATGACGGTCACGCAGGACATGGGCCGGATGTGGCCGGTGCAGCCGAGGTCTCTACGCTTGTGCCGGTGGGCTGGAAACAACTGATCCTGCCGGCCCTGATCTTGTTACTGGTGGCGATTCTGGTGGCGGGGCCAATCTTCGGCGCCTTCGCCTCGCGCCCGGCTCCGCCTCCCACCCCACAGCCGCACACAGGCATGAATAGCAACATTGAGCAAGCCGCCAGGCCCACTTCTATACCTCAAACGCAATCGGCCAAACTCAACATACAACCCTCGGCCACGCTCGCGGCGATAGCGGCTGTGCCGGCCTCGCCCACCGAGGAGCCGCCCACTGCTACGCAGGCCCTCCCGACCGTCGCCGGCCCCACAATCGTCCCTCCAACAGCGGCTCCCGTAGTTGCACAGGGCGCTACGCTGCTGGTTACGCAGACCGCAGTTGCGGCTGCCGGCGAGAACGGCGTGGTGGCCCGCGTGCCGGTGGAGTTGAGCTTCGAGGGAGCCACCTTTGTTATCAAAACGGGCAGTAACCTACTGCCCGACTGGAAACCCTCACCCGATGTGGGGATCGCTACTTGGATCGAAGGCACAGTCGCCAATCACATTTTGTACGTGCCCTACTCGCCCCAAACTGAAGCGTTGTTCAAGGCGGCCAAGGCGGGCGACATGGTGAAGTTGGTGATGAACACGGGCCAGGTGTTTGAGTTTCAGGTCAACAGTTCGCGGCGCGCCATCAACGGCCCACCCACCGAACCGGGCCAGTTCACCGTCTCTACGGCTATGTCGCAGGACCACGCCGGCGTCACCCTCTTCTTGATAGGAGATCCTGCCGCCGACCGTGCGGTGGTGCAAGCCGACTTTACCGGCAACATCCAGTAAGCCCAAAGTCTTGGCGTCAGACCCCAACCGCGCTCACACCTCCGACTACGCCTTCGAGACGGGCCAAACCGTGATCTTTCTGGGCGATCATACTACCCCCGACGACCCCGGCTTCGTGCGTATTGTGCGCGATGTGCTGGCCCGCTTCCATCCGCAGCTAAACTTACACCTGATCAGCGCCGGCACAAAGGGGCAGACGGCGCATGGGCTGCGCTCCCAGGCGCTGATGGACATCCTGCTCTCCTCTCGCCCCAACTGGCTGGGCCTGAGCCTGGGCTTCGGAGATGCCCTGCGGGAGCCGGATGCCCGCGTTCGCTACGAGGAGTACCTGCGCCGCAAAGCCGATTCAGACGAAGGGCCGGACGCCGCTATCGGGCCGGAGTACCGTATCAGTCCTCTGAACCTCGGCCCGGTTGAGGACGTGGGGAAGGAGCCTGAGCCGCAGCTGGAGAGGCTAGGGGGCTTCAAGGGAGACCTGCAAGGGGCTGTCTCCACGCTGCTGGGGGCGGGTATAAGGCCCATCCTGCTCACCACTGTTGTGCTTGGCAGCGACCTGTCCAACCCACTCAATGTAACACTGCGAGCATACAGCAGGGTCATCCGAGAGATAGCCGCAGAGCAAGGCTGCCCGCTCGTGGATGTGGAGCGGGCCTTCCGCGATGTGGTGGACCGCGCCCGCAACTACAAGCAAAGCGTGACGCTGACCGCCCCGGACGGCAGCCTCAACCCGCAAGGCGAGGCGCTCATCGCCCGCAACTTCCTCCACACCTTCGGCTTGCTGCCGGGGCCGGGCTTCAGGCGGGCGCACAACAGCTAAGGCTTCTCTGCGTTCGCCCCCAGCACATACGGCATATCGGCCACCACCGTATTTCGACGGAACAGCAGGGCAGCCTTGAGCCGCAACGCGCTCTGGTTGTGCAGCAAGTATTCCCAGAACCGCCTGGGCAACACCTCAGGCAGCACTATGGTGATCGTGTCGCCCACTATCTGCTTGTCTCGCGCGTCAATATAGTGCAGCAGCGGTCCAATCAGCGACCTGTACGGCGACTCGATTATCACCAGATTGATGTCGGTACCGGGCAGCAGCTTGTTCCACTGCTCGGTAAAACTGATCGCCTCATCGGGGTCCTCCCCCTCCACGATATGCACAGCGGTCACGTTGTCGGACAGCGAGCGGGCATAGGCAAGGGCCGTCAACGCAATCTGGGTCAGGCTGGACACCGGCACGATAAAGGTATGCTTGTAGCCCGCAGGGTCTACGGCATGCACGGGGGCCACCTCTTTTGCCACCCTCGCGTAGTGCCTGTTGATCGCCAGAAACAAAGCGATCAGCACAGGTATAACCGCAATCACGATCCAGGTGCCGTGGTCCAGCTTCGTCAACGTGGCGACGCCCAGCACCAGCAGGGTAGTGAGCGCGCCTACTAGGTTCATTATGAAGTTACGCTGCCAGCCGGGTGGGCGCAGCCGCCACCACCGCATCACCATGCCGCTCTGCGACATCGTGAACGCTCCGAATACGCCAACGGCGTACAGAGGGATGAGCGCAGAGGTATCGCCGTCGAACACGATGACCAGGACAACAGCCAGCGCAGCCAGGGTGACGATGCCCCAGGAGAAAGCCAGCCGGTCGCCTCGGAAGGCATATTGGTGCGGCATGAACTTATCTCTCGCCATGAAGTAGGCCAGCCTAGGGAAGTCGGCATAGGCGGTGTTGGCAGCCAGCACCAGGATGAGAGCTGTGGCTATCTGTATAAAAGACCAGAGCCAGTTTGCGCCGAATATGGTTCTTGCCAGTTGCGATACTACGGTTTCACTCTCGCTCGGCAATATCTGCAACTGCACGGCCAGGAAGGTGACGCCCAAGAACATGGTAATGGCAATCGCCGCCATGATGACCAGCGTCTTGCGGGCGTTTGCGGCTTCGGGCGACTTAAAGGCGGGCACTCCGTCGGCAATCGCTTCCACCCCCGTAAGGGCCGCCGAGCCTTGCGTAAAGGCTTTGAGCAGCAGCACCAACCCCACAGCCTGCCCGGTAGCCTCCTCAGAGAGGGCTACTACATCCGTAGGCACGTACACTAACGCCCCGCCGATGCCGGTGAAGTAGCGCAGCAATCCGTAGCCTATCATCCCCAGCATGCCCACGATAAACAAGTAGGTGGGCAGGGCGAATATATTGCCGGCCTCTCTTATGCCCCGCAGGTTGGTGATTGTAATAAAAATGATTATGCCGACGCAGATGGGTACCCGATTATCGCGCAGTTCGGGAAAGAGCGAGTAGATGGCTGCCACGCCTGCGGCGACACTCACCGCTACGGTGAGCACATAGCCGATCAGGATGGAAGAAGCCGCAGTGAGTCCGGGCAGCGTGCCCAGGTTGTCTTTCGCGACGATATAGGTGCCGCCGCCACGTGGGTAAGCGGCGATTGTCTGCCGGTATGAGGCCACCACGATCAACATCAGCACGGTGATCGCTACCACCACCGGCAGGGCGAGCGACAGCGCACCAGTGCCTGCCACTATCAAGATACGCAGGATTTCCTCGGTCGCATAGGCCACAGAGGACAATGGGTCGGACGACAGTATAGCCAGCGCCTTGAGATTGGTCAGCCTCTCGTGTATCGCCTGTTCGCTGCTGATAGGGCTGCCAATGAAAACCCGCTTGAATCTTCCAAAGAGGCGGCCCGCCGCGCCTCTGGGCGCCTCGGTCTCCAGGGAAGCTACCAGCCGGCCTTTGGTACGTCTGAACGGGCCGCTGGTGCGGCTGATCTTAATGATATGGTCCCCTGGGCGGCTGCCTTTCATCCGCTCCCACTGCCTGAGATGCGGGCGTACAGGCTGCTCAAGGGTCTCCTCACGGGAGGAGGAATCTCTTGAGGGGATATCTGTATAGTAGGCGACGGGAACCTTGCGGGCATGTGTATCCGCAGGCGAGGCTGCGCTCTCGCGACGAGCGCCCTCGCCCCCCTCGGCCTCCCCCGTCGAACCGATGATCTTGACCTTGTGCCGCCCCGCCCCGTCGGGCTTTGGGCTGGGAGCTTGCGCCTCCTCAAAGACATGCACGCGGTCGGGGTCCGGGACGACAGGCTCTGCCGGGCCGCTTACCTGCCCTGCATACGCGCCGGCCTGCATGTCTTTAGACTGCTCTTGAGGGCCAGGCACGAAGCGCTGCTTACCGTTGCCGGCTTCGCCCCCGGCGTCCGTCTGCTCCTTGCCGCTTGCCGTGTCTCTTTCCAAAGTTCAACCTTTCCGCGCTTGATAGTCCAGCCGGCCGCCACCCGCCTGCCGGTAAAGGTGAGGCGGGAGATAACCTCGTTTTCACAGCAGTATTTAGCCCTTGAACAGGTTTCCCATGATGAACATAACGTTGGCCGGACGCTCGGCCAGGCGGCGCATAAAGTAAGGGTACCATTCTTTGCCGTAAGGCACGTATACCCGCATATTATACCCTTCCTGCACCAACTTTTCCTGCTCGGTGCGGCGCACCCCGTACAGCATCTGAAACTCGAACCTGGAGGTGGGGATGCCCTTCTTGCGTGCAAACCGTTTGGTGTACTCGATCAGGCGCTCATCATGGGTGGCGATGCCCGGATAAGCGCCTTTGGTAAGCAGGAGTCGTACCAGTTTGGCGTAGTTGGCATCCACATCGGCCTTCTTGGGGAAAGCCACTTCGGGCGGCTCGTTGTACGCGCCCTTGCAAAGACGCACCCTCGCACCCAGCCGGTTCATCTCCTGCACATCGGCCTCCGTCCTGTACAGGTACGCCTGCAACACCACGCCCACGTTATGCAATCCCTCCTGCCACAACCTGCGGAACATGTCGAGGGTTCTATCCGTGTACGCAGAACTCTCCATATCGAGGCGCACAAAGTTGTCCATCTCTTGAGCGCGCCGGCAGATACGCAAAACATTGTCATAGCACAACTGCTCGTCAACGTCCAACCCCATCTGCGTGAGCTTCAGCGACACATTGGAGTTGAGGCGGCGTGCCTCAATAGCATCGAGCACCCCCAGATAAGAGTTGGCGGCGGCCTTTGCCTCGCGCGGCGTGGTGATATTCTCGCCCAGGTGATCGAAGGTAGCGGTTATACCCTTAGCGTTGAGGGCAGAGATCGCCTGCACTGCCTGCTCCAGCGTTTCCCCCGCGACGAAGCGCAGGGCGAACTTGCGGGCGGCGGCGTTGTGCAAGGCCACGTCTTGCAATTCTCGGCTGTTGGACAAGGTAAGAAATGTCTGTCTGAGCACGGTTCTTCTCCTTTGAAGAAAGCCTTAAAACAAAATGCGCCCGGCGTGCGGGGCCGGGCGCATAAGATAGCTAAGGGATGGATACAGTCGCCGTACCTAACGGGATGCTGGTGGGGCTGGCTACCGGCGAGGTAGGTTCGAGCGCCTCGGCTTCTCGCTGGGTAATGGGGTCCTGATCGGTGGAGAGCAGGTCTGTGAAAGCCTCGTAGTCGGTAATGTTGACATTCTCGGCTGTGGCTGCGGGCACCTCGAACTCCTCGGTTGCGTCCGGGGCCAGACCTTTGGGGGTCGAAAACCCGCCGTAGGCCGTGCCGACGTACCGGCGGTCGCTGCCCTCTCCGCCCGTGTACAGCAGCACCTTGACGGAGGCCGCCAGCACGTTTACAGGCTTGGGCACGGGGGTGATGCCAGGCGTGGGGGTTCCATTTACCGCATATGGCTGTTCCACCTTGTTGATCGCCTTGAGAGGGATGATCCATTGTCCCGTCTTGGAATCTTTGCGAGGTGGGCCGTTCTTCTCGATTTGCAGCATCTTGGCGTAGGGGGAAGTCTGCGTGACGCTCTGGGCGGGGGGCGGGGGCGCGCTCCTGGGAGGCCATATCCCCAGCAAGGTAACAGCCATGATGCCAAGCGTTCCCAGGGCGATTAGCGCGGCGACAATGATGGTTGCCGGCCTGAGGCCCCGTTTTATCAAACGGCGAGTGGTCGCCGGCCTAGTGCTGTGAGGCTCGGGGTTGACGATTCGCGGCGGCGCAGATTGCAATTTGTGGCTCCTTACGGCTCATAATCGGCACACGAGTCGGGCGCATGCAGCCTGCTTTGTGCTGGGACACCGGCGCGGCTCGTCTGCCCATATTATAGCACTGAGTTCGCACCTGGGCAAGCGCAAGAATGGAGGTAAATGTTCAGAGTAAGCCATGACCTCGGAGTCACCATCACGAATGAAAATGCTATTTTCAGAGGAGTTGCGGTGGAGGAAATGGCATCTCGGCCTCTCAAGACTCACCCCCAAACCCCATCCCGCGTGCGGGATGGGGCTTTTATAAGGGAGCAGGCAGGGGTGTCCCCTGCCACCCCGTCATGGGGCCCACGCCCCTTGCACCCACGCTCCTATTTCCATCGCAAGTCTGAACACTTACGTATCTGGTGATTACCCACAGCTTAAGCTATGTTGGGCTGCCATATCGGGCACGCACTTCTATACTACAGTTTGTCATTCTAAGGGCAGCGAAGAATCGGTTCGCCTCTATGACAGCCGGAATGGAGAGATTACGTTGTACAAGTGCAGGAAGGCACTTTGCATGTCAAGTATCATGCTCCACCTACTGATTCTTCGCTGCCCTTAGAATGACAAACTGTAGTATGTTCTGCTTTCGCTGGCAAGGTGGCGTAGCACAGCTTGGGATGGGGGGTAATCACCAGATAGGGCTCATGTGTGCTAATTCGTCGTTCTCCATCGGCGGGGCGGCCACGCACAACGCAACGTCCCGTAGAGCATGGGCTTGCGTTCCGCCACGCATGAGAACCTGGTCTCTTTGGGCCCTTCGAGTTAGCACGCATAAGCCCTAAATCACCAGGATACGTGCTCTTGCCCAGGCGCAAACTCGGTGCTATAATATAGAACCTACTTCCGGTCTTATACGTTCACTAGTCGGGGATAGGTATCTAAGCTCGACTTTGTACAATTTTGTCCCGCGAGCAATTACAAGTACACGCTCAACCACAAGAGTTTTCCAACCCTTATCGGACGTCCCGCTAAAAGGCAGATGTTTATAAAGTCTACAAATCTAGCCAGGTACAGCATAGAGATTTCATGACGAAGTTCTGCTTTCATACTACTTGACTCGTAAGTCCAAATGGTGTCTGCTAAGTTGCGTTTTTTGTTCAAAGTACTCTCACGGAGGGCCATCATGAAGGGAAGTAATTACATGCGTAAGGGCCTGCAATTGGCCGGCCTATTTATTATTGCTCTGGTTCTGATTGGTATGCTGCTGATTCCGGCTGCAAACCGGAATCTTCAAGCTGTACCTGTAGCTGTACAACCTGAAGGAACACCAACTCAGCTACTCGTCACTGAAACACCTTCTCAGCCTACCCCTGTGACTGTTTTCGAGCACGACTACGGTGCCTGGCACGTTACCGCACAGAGGGATTCCCGCTTATCAGCAAGTGTAACCTTTGACGGCAGTTCGACCGGCGGTCTACAAGCGTATGCTCAGGCGAACCGCGTCTTGGCTAATCAGTTAGCCGGTAGTAACGGCCAAGTGGAGATAGCAATAACCTTTCGCTCTTTACTTCAACCGGAACAGTACAGATACTGGGTTGCCTCACACGGCATGACGGTTGCAGTCACCGGGCTGAGAACACATATAACTGAATGGAACGATCGAGGCGGGTTGGGAGTGAGGCCACGAGCAGGCGAAGTACTACCTGAAGCCTCGTTGAACTTGCCTAATGCCACTGTACAAGGAGTTCTTGGAGCCAATGGACAAGTGCCTGCGTCGGAGCTTCCAGCAATAGCTGCCGACCCTCTCGTGTTTATACCTGATGTGACTACAACCATCGTTCGCCAAGACCTAGTTGCGGCCGGCTTGCCGGTCAATGAAGTAGCGAATGCAAGTGTACACCAGTTAGGTTCTCCATTTTGGTTCATGGAGAACCTGGGCTTAAGTAACTTCGAGCACTAAGAAAAAGCGTCTGTAGCTCGAAACTAAGCGGCTTAAGGGGAGTTCTTGTGACGGCTCCCCCTTTTCACACTAAGGCTGTACCGCTCTACAGTCCCTATATTGCATAGGCTGATACCTTGTACACCTTACTTACGTGGGGTGGGTTTAGAAGGGCAGAGGTGTCAAGACGCCCGCCGTACCTCCCGCGACATCTGCCGCAGCCTGGCGAGCACCCGCTCGGCGCGCGCCTCGGTCAGATGGTCGAGGTCCTCCACCTCCAGGCGCAGCATCAGCTCTTTTACGTCCATGCCGGCCTTGCTCGACAGCTTGACTATCTCCCGCACCTGTGCTCCGGTAGACATGCCGCCCCTGTTCGTCTCCGCGCCGTCGAAGGTTGCCGAGGCGAACGCTAGCTCCCCGGCCGGCGGTTCGCCTGCCGTCCCACGCTCGGTGGGCGGAGGCTCCTCGTCATCATACGGCCTGTCGCGCCCATACAGGTCCAGCCCGATGCCAAGCAGGGAAGCGCACTTCTTGAGGGCGTCCGAGGCGGCGGCCTTGAAGTCGTCGGCGATGGAGAGCGGTCGCCCGCTCTTTTGCCCGGAGGCGTGCCGCTTTATATCCGCGCCCCCAAACTGAGTTTTCACTATCGTTTGGCCGCCGGGCGTGCGTACCGTCAACCGTGCCTCTACGATCACTTCGTCTTCCAGGATCTGCTTGTCCACCACCTCAAAGTCCCAGTTAAAGCCGAATACCATGTTGAGGCGCTCGGTGACGTAGCCATGCTCGACATAGGAGAACTTCATGCCTCCACGCCCCTGGCGCACTTTGATTTCGTGCCGAGGGGTGCGCTGCAAGAGGAAGTCCACCTGCGCCTTGTTGAACGTCTGCATAAACAGGTTGTGCCGTTCGGCCTGTAGTGCCTGTGCCGGACTGAGAACCGCAGCCGGTTCGTTCTCCGCAGGCTCCGGCTGTAAGATTATAGCATCGCTCATGTTGGCCCCTCTTGTTGGATTAGGCCTTATCATAGCACAAATGTTCTAGTAATGCAAGGGGTTGCGGCTGGTGATTTCCCACATCTCAAGCGGTTGAAGCGATGCTTGATAACGCTGCCGGCAGGTGAGGAAATACTACACTTTGTCATTCCGAACGAAGTGAGGAATCAGTGCGCCAGTATGACGGTAGGCATATACATGGATCGGTGCGGAATACCACAGAGCAGGTGCTCTATCACCGAGTGTCATGCTCCGCCGGCTGATTCATCACTTCGTGAGGCATACAAAGCATAGTATGTTCTGTTCTCGCCGGCAAGCGGGCCGGCACAGCTTAAGATGTGGGTAATCACCAGAGAGTGGGCAAATAAGTGGTCAGACTTGGGGTGCAGGAAACCAGCGTCGCGGCACACCGACACCCACCGCCCCCTTCTGGGCTGCGGCGTGGTACTTTTCGGCCTACTGCGCGGTTTTTATTCCTACAAACGGGCTTTGTAGGCCCCACGCATGGTAAAATAGGCAAGTAAGGAGTACACCCGATGAGTGATAACACGCAATTAGACATCCCGGTTGTGAGGCCCGGCCCCAGCCCTGCTGCGGCGGTGGCGCTCTTTGTGGGAGTGCTGGCGGTTGGGGGGTTGCTCTTGTTCTTCCTGTGGCCCAGGTCACAGCCTCTATTCAATACAGGCGCAGTACCCACGCCTACGGTGGTGAGAGAGGCCGGCTCCCCAGGGCAATCGGCCTCCTCGCGCACTGCGGAGCAGCCTACTATTGTGCCGGAAAGTTCACAGGAGGAGAAAGTCATAGCTGCGATCAAGGCTTCGGTCGGCGGCGACAAGCTCGGTATGATCAGCTACGACGGCGTGAGCAAGCTGGCTATAGAGTTCCACATCGCGCCTTCCCCCTCGCCTGCGGAGGCCGACAAGGCAGCACGAGAGCAGGTTCGCGGCTTGCTGATCGCCCTCAAGGGGGTTCCCCAGCCATACGTGCATGCTACGCTCAACGGCCTGTACGACCTCCCTCAGCGTCCCAACGCCTCGGTTGTCCAGCTTGACTACCTGGCCGCCACCATCAAGTCCACCGACTGGGCCACGCTGCCCGCCGACCGAATTTACTCGCTGGCCGACATCAGCAGCGTTGACCCGGCTTTCACCACGCAACCTTAGTTTACATCTCCGCAGGGGCCGAGGTAGGGGGCGGGGGCAGCGAGCGCCGGTAGCGCCTGAGCAGCCACATTGCGATCAACGAAACAGGCACCGCCCACC
>JBBSIX010000102.1:0-10172 GCA_038231875.1 Chloroflexia bacterium
AAGATGTGGATTTCTACGCTGGACTGACTGTCCGACGCTGTGGAGAAGACCTGGCTCTTGCTGATAGGGATAGCGGTGTTGCGCGGGATAAGCGGGGTAGCCACGCCGCCCAACGTCTCCAGACCCAGCGTCAGCGGCGTCACGTCCACAAGCACGATGTTCTGCACGTCGCCCGCCAGCACGCCTGCCTGCACAGCCGCGCCTACAGCCACCACCTCGTCGGGGTTGATACCCTTGTGAGGCTCTTTGCCGAAGAACTCCTGCACCTTTTGCTGCACTGCGGGCATGCGGGTCTGGCCGCCCACCAGGAGCACTTCGTCTACGTCGGAGGGCTGCATCTTGGCATCGTCCAGGGCGTTCTTCATCGGCGGGATAGTCCTATCAATCAGATCGCCCACAAGCTGCTCCAGCTTCGAGCGGGTCAACGTCATGCTGAGGTGCTTGGGGCCTTGCGCGTCCGCCGAAATGAACGGCAGGTTTATCTCGGTTGACTGAGTGGTCGAAAGCTCGATCTTAGCCTTCTCTGCGGCTTCCTTGAGGCGCTGTAGGGCCATGCGGTCCTGGCGCAGGTCAATGCCTTGGTCCTTCTTGAACTCGTCGGCCACCCAGTCTATGATCCTCTGGTCGAAGTCGTCGCCGCCCAGGTGGGTATCGCCGTTGGTGGCGTTCACCTCGAACACGCCGTCGCCGAGCGAAAGCACCGAGATGTCGTATGTGCCGCCGCCCAGGTCGTACACCGCCACTTCTTCCTCGTTCTTCTTTTCCAGGCCGTAAGCCAGCGAAGATGCCGTCGGCTCATTGATGATACGCATCACCTCAAGGCCGGCGATCTTGCCGGCGTCTTTGGTCGCCTGGCGTTGGGCGTCGTTGAAGTAGGCCGGCACCGTGATAACCACCTGGGTGATCTTCTCGCCCAGGTATGCCTCGGCATCCGTTTTGAGCTTTTGCAGGATCATAGAAGATACTTCCTGCGGCGAGTAGCTCTTGCCGCCCAGCCACACCTGTATGTCGCCGTTGGGGGCCTCCGTCACCTTGTAGGGGACCAGCTTCAAGTCGCGCTGCACATCGGGGTCCGAGAACTTGCGGCCCATGAAGCGCTTGATAGAAAAGATGGTGTTTTCGGGGTTGGTGATCGCCTGGCGTTTGGCAACCTGCCCCACCAGCCTCTCGCCTGACTTGGACACCGCCACCACCGACGGCGTTAAGTTCGCGCCCTCGGCGCTGGGGATGACTGTAGGCTCACCCGCCTCAATCACCGCCATGACCGAGTTGGTCGTGCCGAGGTCTATGCCTAATATGTGTGCCATTTTGTTGTTCCTCCGATTATGATTTATTCTTGTTGTTTATATCGTTCACTTATCCACGTGCTACCTTGACCATTGCGGGCCGGATCACGCGGTCGCCCTTCTTGTAGCCCTGGGCGTATACCTCGGACACCACATCCTCACCGCCCTCGCCGTCGTCGAAGGCCACCGCCTCATGCAGGTTAGGGTCGAAAGCCTTGCCGAGCGATTCTATTTGTTCAATGTCTTCGCTTTCCAACACGCCGTGCAGCTTGCGGGCGATAGCCGTTACGCCTTCCACCCAGGGGGTGCTTTTAGCCTCCTGCGGTATATGGGCTACGGCGCGGTCAAAGTCGTCCACCACCGGCAGCAACTTCTTGAGCAAGTTGGAGGTGGCCCGGTAGGCGGCTTCTTCATGCTCGGCTGCTACGCGGCGCTTGTAATTAAGGAAGCTGGCCCTCTCACGCTGCAAAGCGTCGAGGTACTCGGCTGCCAGGTCGCGCCGGTCGCCTTCGCCGGTTTCCTCGCCCTCCGCGTCCGCGCCTGCCTGCTGTGTTGGTCTTGCAGTATCTTCCACGCTCGCGGCCTGTTCTTCTTCATGAAGGTCGCGTGCCGTATCGTTGTTCACTCTGTGTCTCCTCCTTGTGAGTTGGGTATGCTGGGGTTGTGCGCTTTCAGGAGCAGGTCGCTCAATAGCTGCGAAATATAGCTGACCGACGACACCGAGCGGCTGTAGGGCATCCTGAGTGGGCCTACCACGCCCAGCACGCCTGCCAACTCTTCTCCTAATCCGTAGCGCGCCAGCACCACGCTCACCTCCGACATCCCCTCGCCCATCGCCGTGTCGCCTATCATCACCTGCACCCCTTCCTGGGTGATAACCGAAGGGATAATCGAAGTCCACACGCTGCCGTGCTCGAACAGTTCGAGGATTTGCTGCATCCGCTCCGGCTGCCTGAACTCAGGTTGGTTCAAAATGTGTGCCAACCCCTCGCGATAAATCTGCGAAGTTTCGTGCCGCTCCAGATTGGTCAACATCGCAACCAGGGTACTCAGTACGCCGGGCGCTAGGGCCGGCATAGGCTGCATGTTGGCAGGTTGGCCGGCCCAATCCGCTATCTCAGTAGCGGCTTTGCCCTCCAAGGCTGCGTTCAAATGTTGAGCCAGCGCGCCTAATTCCTCCTGGCTCCAATCCTGATCCATGTAAAGCATCTGCTGGGCAACCGTGCCGTCGTGCCCGACCAGTACGATCATGACCCGCTTGTCCGAGATGGACAGCAGCTCAAAATGCTTGAGGTGGACTGCTGTGGAGCGCGGTGCGGTAGCCACAGCCGCGCTATGCACCGTGCGCGACAGCACAGACGCAGCCAGGCGCACCCACTCGTCGGCGTCCATCTCCACCTGATGAAACTGGTGGCGGATTTTGCGCTGCTCATTGGGGGCGAGAACTGTGGGGTGCATCAGGTTCTCCACAAAGTAGCGGTAGCCTTGCTCCGAAGGCACGCGACCCGCGCTGGTATGCGGCTGCACTATCAGTCCTGCGCGCTCCAGTTCGGCCATGTCGTTACGCACGGTAGCCGAGGAAACGTTGAGGCCGTGCCCGCTCACTATCTGCTCCGAGGCCACAGGGTGGGCAGTGCCCACATACTCCTCTACTATAATAGAGAGCACCTGTCGCTGGCGTGGGCTTATGTTGTAATTGTCAGTCTGGTCCATAGCTTTTTCTTATGTTTTACTTGGGCTGCACACTCTATTTTTACGCAAGAAGCGTGCCCGCTAGCAGTCTTTTGTATAGAGTGCTAACACCATAATTATAGTATAAGACTTGATGCCGGCGTTGTCAAGGTTGTAGGTTGGAAGTAAGTGTTCAGACTTGGGGTGGAAATAACGTTCAAACATGGTTGAGCAAACACCCAACCGGGCAGGAGCGCGTTTAGGGCAGGTTGATGACACCTGCATACTGCTGTGGGTTTATAAGCAGGGTGACGCCGCTTTCAAGCACAGCGTCGGCATCGCTGTTGTAGGCGCGGACGTGTAGGCTGCCGTTCTGAGTGTAGGCCAGCAGGTCGTGGCCCAGGTAGATATTCTGCTCTGCATAGCTATTTGCGCCGTACACTTGCGGCGCGCTTGTGTAGACCTCTTCCGGTTGGACCTCGGTCGTGCCCAGCTGCCCCAACGGCAACCTGTAGACTGCATGTACTATATTCACGCCTGGCTTTCTTGCTTCTAGGTCTATGCCGTTATATATGTGTACGAAATAGTCTCCCCACACTCTTGCATCCGCAATTCCACCCAACCATTTGTAGACCAGGTAAGCGGAGGTAGGCGGTTTGTTCGGGTCCAGTTTTGCTATCAGCAGGCTAACAGCACCCGGCTGAACGGACGAGAGATCGTTCGAACCGGCCCTCCCCAGCAGCAGAAGCGACCCGTCGCTCTCTCCCTCGTACACCCAGCCTATCGTGGCCGGACCAGGCAGGTCTGCCTGCATAGTTGGGTTTCCCGGAGCAGAGGGGTCATATAGGCTTACCTCGACTTTATCGCTAACTTGCCGGGCCACGAGCACCTTGCCGGCCCAGGCTCCCTTGCGTAAGAAAGCAGCATTTATCACATACGAAGGGGCGAAATAGCCTCCCTCGGCCTTTAGCTTGCCTACTTCTTCAGCCAGGACATGCGCCGATCCGCTCTCCAGGTCGAGCAGCACCACAGCCTGCTTTTCTTCTGTAGGCTCCTCTCCGGGCACTATCGTAACCACGAGTGCATAGCGTCCGTCCAGGCTGATTTGGGCGCCCCCAAACTGGCCGGTGAAGGTGTAGATAAGCCTGCGACTGCCGCCGGCGGCGTTTACAAGGTACAATCGCAGGTTGCTCTCTCTGACGCTGATGCCGCTCCACGTTGCCGTGAGCGCCAGTCCATCTTTCTGAAAGTCCATCACCTGCTCGTTGTGGGCAGCCCGGCTCAGGGTGATTATGGGGCTGGGATACGCCTGGTAATCGGTGTCGAAGTTGATGTAAGATTGGCGTATCGGGCTGTTGTAGACTAAAGAAATGGAGCCGGCAGAGCGTAAGGCAACTACGCCTTCTGTGCCTACGAGGTAACTGTTATACTGGGCAGGGTCGAAAAGTAAGTCCTTGAAGCCAAGCTTGTCGCCCTCGAAAATGGCGACTTTGAGCCGCCTCCCCGCCAGTTCGGGAGAGCCTGTGGGCAAAGTGCGGTTGCTCGGTACAGGTGTGGGTGTGGGGCCGGGTCGCCAACCGGGGCCGGGCACATCGTACACAACCGCGTTTGCACGGCCCCCACCTCGTACCCTGCTCCACTTGTCGCTCCCCTGGAGCCACTGCCAACCGGAGGCGAAGCGATAGTAGAGACCCGGTGGTTCGGCCTCCAAGCGCAACGCCACAGCCCCTTCCAGTGCGCCGGCGTAGACCTGCCCCTCTACCCTGCCGGACAACGCCTCGTCATCTTTGTAGCCTGGCTGTATATCGCGCAAAGCGCGCAACTCGCTAAAGGCGGTTAGCCACCGGCCTCTGTCGGTCGCCTCGGCTGCCGCCGTGTAGTGCCTGTCGCGTTTGACTATTGTCTGCGCGGCGGCATCGGCACGGCTATCGGCATCCGAATAGCCGGCGGCGGCGGCGAAGTGGAGGCGCGCCTCGTCCCAACTGTGCTTTTCGGCGGCTTCTACGCCCCAGCGATACTCCTGCCGGACGGCCTCAACCTGCCGCGCCTGCCACCACTGCCAACCTGCCCAGCCCAAAACGGCAATCAGCACAAGCATACCCAGTAGAAGATCCGACTTCTGCCGGAACTTGTTTCTATGCACAGGCTCCGGGTCCAACTCCTCTATAACAGAGATAGGCTCACCGTCAGACATTATAACTACACCTCAAAGCTTGAGCCTGTTTGTCAGGCCAAGTCAGCACTCCACAATGCCACGCTAGGCGGGCGCCAGCCATAAGCCCATCGCCCAGTTGTCGCGGGGCGGCAGCTGAATGCGCCACACTGCAAAGAGGCGCACCCCAGGGCCGGCGTTCGAGGGCATGCGCCACAGATCGCACTCGCGGTCCCAGCCTAGTTGCACAGCCGTCTCGCCCCTGCCGTTCGCCACTGTCGCCGACGTGCAGCCCGGCGATACCCCCAGCGAGCCTAACTCCGCGCCGTCGCCGGGGCGCTCACCGTCTATCAAGTAGAAGCCTTCGTCCATAACCGCGGGGCTGTAGATGCCGGGCGCGAACAGGTTGAACTCGACGGCGAACAGGATTTGCATGGGACGCAGGCTCGAATTGATGACGCGATACAGCGCCGACAGGTCGGGCGCGCCCGGACGCAGGGCCACGCTCTTTGCCAGCCGCACCTCGGCCACCCGCTTACCCGCCTTGATCTCCCCATCGCGCAGCAGACCGATCCGTATCTCGCCGCCCGTGTTTACCGTTTGGCTACGGTACTCCCCCTCCACGAAATCGCCCAACTCCTGATAGCTGCCCTCCACCACCTGTTGGGGGCGGGTTCCAAGGGGCAAAAAATGGTCCACAAACGCACCGTGCTGTGGGTCTACAAGGTCTTGTATCTGGGGGGCAGCACGACGAGAGGCGGGGCTGCCGTCCGGATGAGGAACCGTGCGCCACTGCCACCGCTCCAGTCGCCCTCCCGCCAACCTGTTGAATCGGCATACCGCCGCCCCGCTGTCTACGGTCGTGCCCGTCGCGTCCTCCACGAACCCGGCCTGAGTGGAGGGGCCTGTGGAGGGTTCCCGCCCCGGCTCGTGCCCGTTGCCGCCGGATTGTGTACTCATGCTCTCTTCTCCTTACCCGTTACCAGTTACTCGTCGCGCTTGTTGCTCAAGCCTCCAAACACATGCTCGTTGAACACTACTGCCGCCTGTTGGGTCCTACTACTTTCCCTACGTTATATAGGACTTGACTCCTATTGACAGAGCCATAGAACGCCGATAAGATTATTGTAGCGTGCAAGAGGCCGCTTTGCATCCGCAAGCATACCACCTATTTTTCGATCTTGCATGAGCGCTGCGACATGCGCTGAGGTTCAAATTATGGCAATACGGACGGCAAAGCTGGGTAGGATTACCCGTGTATACGGAGCTAAACAAATACCGCAAGGTGAGCTTGATATCTTGCGGTGGTTCGTCAACCTCAGGTACAGGGTTGCCTTTCCCCTTTTGCTGGTCATAACGGCCACCTATTTGCTCGGTATATCTCCCTTCCAGGGAACCGTGTCCCTTCTTGGTCTCAACCTCTTTTATCTGATTACTACCTATGCACATAGCCAGGCTCTTTCCAACAATCCCTCCGAACAACGTGTAGCGCTGGTACGCCAACTGCAACTTCCCGAAAACTTGCTGATCTGCACCCTGGCCGTTTATTTGACGGGCGGCGTGCTCACCCCCATGACGCTCAGCTATCCGGTGGTGATCATTGAGTCTATTATATTGACGGACCCACGCGGCGTCTACCGCACAGGGATAGCGGCGGTGCTGCTCTACTGCGGTTTGTCGGTGCTGGAGGCCAATCACCTTATTCCTTTCATTAGCGGGCACTGGGGCGCGCAGAACTTCTACGATGTAGCCGACGCTCCTACCTATGTGCTGCGGACCATAGTGGCCGGGTCGCTTATCCTGGTAACGGCCTACATGGGCACTCGCATCGCCAACGTTATCAGCCGGCGCAATCTCCAGATCAAGCATCAACTTCAGGACTTGCACACCCTGTACGACATCTCCAAAGGCCTGGGCAACATCCACGATGAGGATGAGATGCTGCGCTACCTGGCGACTACCCTCAAAACGCTGCAAAACGCCACCACCTGCGTTATCAGCATGGTGAACAAAGAGGGCCGCATCCAGGCGCGCGCCGGCGCAGGTGTGGCGGAGAGCACTCTTCTGAACCTGAACACCCTAAACCGAGACACGTCGGGCCTGCATCGGGTCTTCCAAAAGGGAGAGCCTCTTGTAATCGAGAATATCGAGGAGCAACCCGAATACAAGCCGTTACTGATCAACCCCGGGGCTGTGTGTGCCTACGTCTTCCCGATCAAGAGCGATACCGACGTTATCGGCGCAATCAGCTTGACGTTCGACCAGATAAAGCACCTTACACATGAATACAGCACCTTGCTTACTACGATTGCGGCGCAGGCAGCGGGGGCTTTGCAGCGCGCACAACTCTTTACCGGCACCGAACGCATGGCCCGCGAGATGCGCCTGCTCTACGATGTGGGCCTGTACACCGGCTCTACCCTTTCGCAGGAAGAGGTCATCAGGCGCACAGCCGGCACACTTGAGAACCTGCTCAGTCCCGATGCCTACTATATTGCTCTGCACAACGCAGAAACCAACGTGCTCTCCTTTGAGGTCTTTATGGAATGCGGCACCGCTCTGCCCAAGACACAAAGAACCGTCGTTGAGGGGGGGCTGACCTGGCGTATCGTGCAAACCTGTAAGCCTTTGCTTATACACGACTGGACCATCGATGGCCGGGATTACAACGACGTTGCCATAAAAACCGATGTTGACATGTTCACCTACCTGGGTGTGCCGATGATAGTGGAAGACAAAGTGGTGGGGGTTCTCTCGGTACAGTCTCAGCAGCCGAAGGCTTTCAACAGCCACCACGAGAACCTGTTGACCGCTCTTGCTGCCCAGGCCGCCATGTCCTTAGAAAACGCCCGCCTGCACCAGCTTGCCCAGGACCAGGCCAAGCTTGACAGCCTCACCAAGGTTTACAATCACGGCTATTTTGTGGAACTTGTGCGCCGGGCAGTGGAACAGTCGGACCAGGATGACAGCTGTGTGGCTCTCATTATGCTCGATATAGACCACTTTAAGAAGTACAACGACACCTACGGCCACGTGGCCGGCGACAACGTGCTCAGGATGGTCGCCAACGCTCTTAAGAGCAGTGTGCGCGAGACCGACTACGTGGGCCGGTGGGGTGGCGAGGAGTTTTGCGTGCTGCTGACGGGGGCGGGTTTGCAGGAGGCCAAGAAGGTGGCTCGCTTTATCCGCCGGGCTATCTCCGAGCTTTATCCGGTTGACGGGCAGGGCCAACTAATCCCTAATCCTACCGTGAGCCAGGGCATTTCATCCTATCCCTTCCCCTCTATGAAGGCCGGCGACCTGATCGAGCAGGCCGACACGGCGCTCTACCAGGCGAAGCGGCAGGGCCGCAACCAACTGATCGTGTACGAGGCGAAGGGTGTGCTTATTGAGGCCACTACGCCCACAGGCCCCCTTCCCAACTATGTTGCCCCCAAAGCGTTCACCCACACTACCGACAACCTCCTGAGCACTGCACTGGCAGTGGCCTCAGCAGAGGAGACTACTACCACACCGAAGCTCTCCTAAAGGCGTGCGAACAGAGAACAAAGGCTGTGCTATAATATGCGGCACAGCCTTGAATGAACTCATATTCTTTACCGGATGTTCCACATGCCCAACCCAGCCGACGCACAAGAGCCGGCCCACAATCCGCGCGAACTACGCATTTGCATCACCGGCGGCGGTACAGGGGGCCACGTCAGCCCGGCGGTGGCCGTTATCACACGGCTGAGGGAGAGGAGCGAGGCGGAAGGTTGGCCGCTCAAGATGCTCTATGTGGGCAGCCGAACAGGGGTGGAGAGGCGCATCATTGCGGACCTCGGTGTGCCTTATGTGCCGATACAGACCGGCAAGCTGCGCCGCTACTTCTCTCCTCAGACCCCTGTTGACCTGCTGGTCAGGTTGCCCGCCGGCTTCGTCGGAGCATGGAGGGCGCTGCGGCGTTTCAAGCCGGATGTTATCTTCAGCACCGGCGGCTACGTATGCGTGCCCACCATCTTGGCAGGTCGCGCCCTGGGTGTGCCTTCGCTCACTCACGAGCAGACGGCGCTGGTGGGCCTTGCCACCCGCATCGCCGGCCGCTTTTCCACCCAGGTGGCGATCAGCTTCCCGCAATCTGCCGCCTACTTTCCGCCAGGCAAGACCCTGCTCACCGGCAACCCTGTGCGCCCTGCCGTTCTTGAGGGCGATGCAGACAGGGGCGCGGCAAGGTTCGGCTTCGACCTTGCGGCGCCTACGGTGTACATCACAGGGGGCGCGCAAGGCTCCCACGCCATCAACATGGCCGTTCGAGATGTCTTGCCTCGCCTGATAGAGCGCTGCCCGGTGATTCACCAGTGTGGCGAAGGGCCGGACGGTTCGGGCGATGACCTGCGCCTCCTCCAGGCTGCCCGCGAAGCCCTCACTCCGGAGCAACAGAGCCGCTACAGCGTACAGGCGTTCGTGGGCGATGAGATAGGCGATGTTTACGCCCTATGCGTGCTGGTGGTAGGCAGGGCCGGTGCAGGCACAGTGAACGAACTGGCGAACCTGGGCAAGCCCTCGGTGCTTGTGCCCCTGCCCGGCTCGGCGGGAGGCGAGCAGGAAGCCAACGCCCGCGCCCTCGAAAAGCTGGGTGGAGCCGCCGTCCTCCTCCAAAACGACCTCACCGCCGACTCGCTGCTCAAGGAGGTATGCAGCCTCGTCGGAGACCCCGCCAGGCTTGCGAAGATGGGCAAGAGCGCAAAAGAGTTGGCGATGCCCGGCGCATCGGGGGCTATCGCAGATGTGCTGTTGCGCCTCGCGGCTCTGGGCTGAATGGGCCGTCCACCCTGGAGACTAACGGCGACACGTAAGCGAGCAGACTTGGGGTGTGAGCAAAGCGGGGGCAACGGTCTGTAGGGGCTGAATTGGGGTGCAGGGGCGAAGCCCATGACGGGGACGGGGTTACAGGGGTGTCCCCTGTTATTCACCTATCTAAAAGCCCCATCCCGCGTGCGGGATGGAGGCATGGGGTGGGTCTTTACATGTTCCTATCCAATTTCCTCAACCCCAAGTCTGACCGCTTACGGTGGCACACGCCA
>JBBSIX010000103.1:0-10089 GCA_038231875.1 Chloroflexia bacterium
AGGCATAGAGACGTTCAACAGCCAGTTGGAGAAGATGGGCTTACAGAGGCTGCACGCCCGCACCAATCCTGGTTTTGAGATCAAGGTCCTTGCCTCTCTTCTTGCGTTGGCTTGTGTTAATCTTATCTAGCAATCAAGGTGATGTATATCTCACCGAATGCTTGGGCATCTGCTTTCGCCGCTTCTACTAGCTGCGACTCAGCGAACTTCCCGCCTTTGCTGTCACTACTGTTGATGCTACCACAGTGCTCGTTACTAACACACATCGATCCGGCTTCATCAAGGAAATGTTCCCTATTCAATTCTTGACCTCTGAACGTGGTTCGGTCCTCTGCCTCTGGTGTCCCTGTATTAATATAACGCTCCAGACCTGCACACGATTCAGGAATCTCCCATTCTGTGCGGAGGTTTCTAGTAGGGTCGGTTTGAGTGTGAATCGCCCAACACATAGTTGCGTTATTAAGAGTGTGTTTATATGAGACCCTACCGGGGGTCGAATTGAAAGGAGGTCTCACTACCAGAGAACAGCTACTCGTTACGGTTCTGCCACTTGCATGTTTTGTGGTTGTATTTGTGTCATCTCGCCTTGCCTCATGCACGTTGGCTATATCCGTCCAACTTCGCTGACCCTACTGACTGATCAACAAGATACACTGATGTTAAATCCCTGTAATGCGCCCCTGATGAGAAAGGAATATCCAAGATGAGAAAGGAATATCCAATGAAGATACGTTCTCGAGTTATAGCTGTTGCTAGTATATTGCTCGTAGCCTTCGGGGTTATACTGCTAGGCAGCAGTGCGGCGTTAGCGATAGGTATTGTTGCTGCTCAAACACCTACCCCAGCAGGTAGCTTTCCACAGGCTCCAGCTACAAATGGAGGCTACACGACACCGACACCCATGCCGGGCACAGTTTTGAGCATGCCGGACGCATCCGGCAAAGCTAAGGAACGGCACTGTTTCAGCGATGGAAGGACGGTGCAATGCTTCGACACACAGGCTGAAGCCTTGCGTGTTGCCTCCAACGGGCGAATTCAGCTTCCCGCAGGTCAGACATCCGCCACGATGGACCCTGCCGTGCTGTTCGCGCCCTGATACCAATATTCAAGCAGTTCTGTGGGAGAACACCGGCTACACAGGCTCGTCGTGGATTTTCTATCACACTTCCTGTGATGGTGGTTATGAGAACGCGCCTTCAGGCTGGAATGACAGAGTATCATCCGCTCAAACGAGCAGCTGTGGGATTACCCTCTATAAGTGGTACAATGGAGATCGAGGTGGCGCAACGTTGAGAGTAAACTATCCGGGCACAACTAACGTCGGCCAAGCAATGAACGATCAAGTGTCTTCGTGGACGGCCCCCTGAACGCTTTACTTATGCAACGTGTCTACCACACTGCCGGATGTGCAGTGTGGTAGACACGCTACGCAATCTTTCAGTTTGATCCTACACAGCGCTTAATGGCGGCGTGGGCACAACTTAACCATTCTTCACCCGCCGCTAGGGGCTGTTTACCTCCTGCCGCGTTAGCTCCCATTGGCCGTTGTAGACGATTTGCACATTTTGGTAGACCTTGCGGAACTGCTCGATTGTGCTTACGTAGCTTGCGTCGGGGACCCACTGTGTGCCCCCGATCTTGTTGGCGGTCATCGTTTCGATCTTCACAGTGGTGGGAGCAACGGGGCCGTCGGCGAGGTTTGTCGGGCGGGCGGCGGTGATAGGGTTGGCACAGAGGACCACGCCCTGCCGGTAGGTCCCGCCTGTGATGTTCAGGCGCTTGCCGTCCGGCCCCTCCTCAACGCGGCCCGCTATATCGGCGATAGGCGGCTTGGAGGTTGAGCAGGTGAGTATTGCCACGTTGTTGCCGCTGATATTGGCGCTGTAGCTGTTGACCTGCACAATGCCTGTGAAAGAGCCGTCGCAGGCCACGTTAAGTTGCACAGGGCCGCTTGCCAGGCCGCTGCCCTTGAGGGCAGGGCTTGTCAGCGTAAAGCCCCATGAGAGCGCGCCGGTCCAGGTTCCCTGCTCGATAGGCGAACCGCAGCCTGCATTGAAAGAGGGCAGCGCGCCGAACTGGTCCCGATAGCGGAAAGTGCCGAGTTGCGACAGCAGCACGTTATAAGGCGGCTGCTTCTCAGGGTGGGCCTCGAACACCGCCCGCTCGAAGTACTGCACCCGGTAAGTCTTGCCGTCCAGGTCCGATACTTCGGTGAACTCCTCGGAGATGGGGTAGCCCTGCTGGGCCAGGCCGCCGTTTTGCTGCCAATACTTTAGGAAAGCGCCGCCCAGGTGTTTGCCTGTCTCCTTGAACAACACTGCGCCGGGCGCACTGCTGACCGCTTGCCCCGGCGCGCCGTCCGGGTACTTCTTCTCATAGAGGAAGTTGCCCAGCAGCGACAGGAGCACATTGTGGGGAGCCGGCAGTTCGGGGTGCTGCTCGAACACCGCCCGCTCGAAATACTGCACGGTGTAAGTATTGCCGTCGGTGGGCGAGGTCTCCTTCATTTCCTCGGAGATGGGATAACCTTGTTGGGCCAACCCCCCGTGCGCGCTCCAGTAGCTGAGGAAAGGGCCGCGCACCGTCTTGCCCGTTTCAGGGAACAGACGTGAAGTTGCCTGTGCCTGGGCCGGTTCCACAGCGGTGGAAGGTAGCACAAGCGCCAAAAGCAGGGTGATAACTAACGGACGAGTTTTGCCTACAAACATTCTGGGGTCCTTTCTGGAATCCGGCGGGACGGCATAGGCCAAACGGCCTACAGGTACCGGCACCAACGTACCATGCGTTATATCACAGAATCTGTTATAGTGGTAAGAGGATAACTAAAGCGGCTTGCGCTCGTTATAGTTATTAGCGGGATTAGTAAACGCCCGCGATGTATGTTCCGTGCAACCTTTTGGGCGAAGAAACAGTTAATAGATCGTCAGCATAAAGAAACTATACAAACAACAAGAGAGGAAAGTAATGTCCGGCACCTATTCTAGAGCAAGCTTCCGCTACCAGAAGCCCAAGCTTATCTATTTGGCTACCCTGTTCGCCGTGTTTGCCGTGCTGCTTGGCGCGGCGGGCATATTCGGCGTGGGCGCAACACCGGCGCAGGCTCAAGAGCGGCGCTTTTCAATCGGCATGGTGGTCGCTACTATAGCCGACACCGATCTACTTGAGCAGCCCGCCGCCGACGGCCCTGTGTTGAAGGCTCTGCCCGTCAACTCCCGCGCCATCGTCGTGGGTGGGCCGTTCAACGACGGCTGGTACTGGCTCGACATCAACGGCGGCGTACAAGGTGGGCGAGGTTATGTTCAGCAGCGATTCCTGGTAATAGTGGACGCCAACTACAAGCCTATCCCTTCGGCCACCTCTACACCCGCCCCTACCAACACCCGCGTTCCGCAGAAGCCCACGAACACGCCTGTGCCTCCCGCCACCGCCACTGCCACTACAGCGCCGGTAGCAACCGATACACCTGAACCTGCTCCCACAGAGGACGTTAGCGTGCCCAACAAGCCCGGCGACTACACCGGCCTGTGGCTGGGCGAACTGACTGTGGGCGGCAATGTGCGCGTGGGGCCTGGGCTGGACCAGAGGATACTCAAGAGCTGGTGGGCCGGCAGACGTGTGTTGCTGTACGAGGCGGCCACCGACAGCAGAGGCGGGGTCTGGTACCGCGTGTCCGATCCGCCCGAAGAGCCGATGTGGGTGCATTCCAGCCTGATCCGCAAGGTCGAGCCGGTGAAGTTTGAAGGCCCGCGCTTCCGTGGCCGATGGGTCAACGTCAACGTGTCGCAGCAGATCGTTACCGGTTACCAGGACGGCACGCCGGTGAAAGTGACGCTCGCCTCGACGGGCAAGGCCCCCAACCTGACCGAACTGGGCGTGTGGAAAATCTACTGGCGCTTGCCCAAGCAGGATATGAAGGGCGGCAACAAAGCCTCCGGCGACTACTACGACCTGAAGGATGTGCCCTATCCGCAGTATTTCCACAACTCAGGCGAGGCTCTGCACGGTACGTACTGGCACGACGACTTTGGACGCGCTCATTCGCACGGCTGCGTCAACCTGAGCACCCCGATGTCTGAGTGGTTCTATACCTGGGACAAAGTGGGCACAATTGTGTACGCGCATAACTAACCTTCGATAGCAAGGGCCAACACCTCGCTGAAAAACAAAGAGGGCAGGCGACACGTCTCTATCGTGTCGCCTGCCCTCTTTGTTTTGAGAAAGAATGTTGCAGAGGCGGCTCTAGCGCGGTCTTTGCAGCCGCCACAGCACGCCCACCGGATACCCTGCCATCTTGGCCGCATCTCCCGTCAAGCGGATAAGCGGCACAAGCGCGAGGGCGTACAGCTTTTGCGGTAGAGTGAGGCCGCCCAGCATAGGCCGGAGGCGCATGTAAGGGCGACGGCAGTAGGCAAGGCCGGCCAGGGCTTCCAGCGCCAGTGCAGCTTGGCCTGCGCTACTGTGCTTGTGCCGCCAGGCCCACACCGCCAACAGCGTGCCGAGCAGGTAGGTAGCATACCGTACCGCATGGCGTTTGCGCCAGAGGTCGGCTTTGCCGTCGCCCCGTGCATAGCGGTAGTATTGCCGGAAAAAGGCGCGTAGGCCGGAGCGTGGGCGGAAGTAGGCGACCGCCTGGGGCGCAAAGACGAATCGATAGCCTGCTTCCCTCAGTTTCATGTCGAACAACAGGTCCTCGCAGTAGTCGAGCCATTCCGGGTAGCCGCCCACTTCGGCCCAGGCCCCTTTACGAAAAGCCACCGAACGGCTGGAAGGCAGGAAGCCGGCCGGGTCTATATCCTCCGGTGCGGGCAGCACGGTCGCGCCCATCGCCCTCTCAAAGGCGGTGTGCGGGTCGGGCAGAAAGAAGCCCGACACAACGTCCACCCCGGACCCCTCCCTCAGCAACGGCCCAGCCAACGCCTCGGCCCAGCCGAGGTCGAGGCGCACCCCTGCGTCCGTGACCAGGATGATGCTGTGGCGAGCTTCGCGTATGGCGGCGTTTCGCCCCTCGGAGATGTTGGCCCCAGGCATCGAGATGAGGCGCAACGGCAGGCGGTCCTTGTACCCGGCAGCCACCTCCAGCGTGCCGTCGGTTGAACCGCCGTCCACGATCACCACCTCATCCGGCTGCCGTGTTTGCGCCAGGATGCTATCGAGCAGCCGCCCCAGGCTGTCGGCTTCGTTACGTACAGTTGTGACTAGAGAAACAGGCATAGCCCCTTTACGCTTCACGCCTGACCTCCACCAAGGTCTCCCGCTTTTCCAGCAGCACGCCTTTACCCACCAGAGGCAGGTCGTAGCCGCCGGCTTTCGCCTGCACGATCCTGCCGGGGAGTTCCCAACTTACGGCATGGGGCGGCGTATGCCAATCGGGGGACAGACGAAGGCGGACGTTGCGCCCACCGTTGTCCCACTCCACCTGATAGTTGAGCGTGCCGAAGTCGGTAGGGGCGTTTTGCACGGTGATTTCGCCCTCGGTTTGGAGCCATTCTTCGGGCAGGCCGGGCGTGAGGCGCAAGCGCCGGCCCCACTCGACAAAGAGCATCGAGCGCACCAGCACGAGCCACTCAGCCGAGGCCCAGCCGTGATGACCGTCGCCCGCGCTGCCCCCACCGGAGAGGGGGTGGATAGCTTCGGGCCAATTGTAGGTAGGCGAGGCGTGGTCGAGCAGCCAACGCATCGCCTCCCAGCCTCCTCCCAAGCCGTGCAGCAGGCGACACCCTGCCAGGCGCATGTTTAAGTAGGTGCCCCAGCCGGAGTGCCCCGCGTTCACAAACAGCATCCCTTCGTAGAAGGCAACCGCCTCTAGTGCGGCTAGCGTGCCTTGCAAGTATTCCTGCTTGTCGCTGAACAGTTGCAGTGGGAACCAGGCCACCAGCGTGCCCACCGCACCCAGGTCCACCTTGCGTCCTGGGGCGGCAGGCGCTATGTGGTCGCCGAGGAGGGCGGCATCGCGGCGCCAGGCTCGCAGAATGTTGTGCCGCAGCCTGGCGACGGCAGGGGCACGCGCCGGTTTGCCGAGCAACTTGCCTGCTTCCTCCAGCCCCGCCAGCGACCACAAGCTGTCCCAGTAGTAGCGGTCGGGTGGGCCGAGGTGCTCGGACGAGATGCCGGGGGGCATCAAGCCGTCTTCCGAAAGGCGGAGGGTGCGGGCGAGCCGGCGCCTTGCACGACGCACCGCCGGGAGCAACTCCTCCTCCAAAGCGGCGTCCGGGTGGAGCGCCAGATGCCTGCCTATTGCCCACAACGCCTGCCCCGTGCTGTCGTACTCGCCCTGGTGCGATACAAAAGCTCCACTGCGTCGCTGCCAACGCGAGAAGCCGATCAGCAGTTCTGCCGCCGCCTCCCTATAGCCGCAGATAGATAAGGCATAAACCATATAAGCGGCATCGCGGAACCAGAAGCTGTGGTACAGGTCGGGGCCGGGGGTGATAAGGGAGCCGTCGTGCAGGGCCAGGAGGTGTGCTCGGTTCGCCTCCCATGACGCCTGCAAAGCACGATGGGGCACTTCTACTTTGACCCCACTATCCAGAAGTTCGCGCCACGCCAGGGTAGTAGCGGCTTTGGCCCGGCTGTAGAAAAGCGGGTCGGGCGCGTTGAGTTCGTTGAGTTCCATGTCGGGCACGTGGAAAAGCGACTTTGCAGCAACGGTTTGCGAACGAGCATGCACAGGCATAAAAGCCAGAAACTCGGCCTCCTCCCAGGGTTCGATGTTGAACGAGTAGCGCAGCGCCCCATGAGCGAAGCCGCGAGGGTCGCGCAGGTTGCGCCGGGGTAGGTTAGGCAGAGGATTGCCCCCAAACAGGTCTCCCTGAGCGAGGTCGGACAGCGCCCACCCCTCCGGCAAGGGCCAGGTGACAGGCCCCCGGCGGCCATCGGCTGTCAGGGCAGCGCCGTCAAAGGCGATGTTGTAGATAGGCGAGATGCCTTCCGGGTTGTAGGGGCGCAAGGCGAAGTAGAAACTGCCGCGCAACGGCAAGTCGGCGATGTTGAACAGCACCACCTGCATAGCGGCCCAGTCCATGCCAGGTAAGGGCAGCATCCATGCCTCGCTTGACACCCGCAGCCCGTTCGCCTCATAAGCAGTGAGCGCCACCGGCAGGCCGCCCTGTAGCCGCTGTGAAACGTTGCTAAGGGCCGCCGCCATCATCTCGCCACTGTCGAGTTGCACCCACCAGTCGAGGGAAGGACCGCCGGGCACAGGAGTAAGCAAGCCCCAGGGGTCCACAAGGCTCTCGACGGGGTGGGCCAGGCCGGGAATGCCCAGGGCCGTCCAGTTGCGCCCGGTCTGGTTCACCATCAGGTTGATTACGCTGCGCGGTGTAAAGAGGGGCGATGCGGGGTCCGACTGCCGCCGCATCCAGACCGGCAAGAGCCAGCCGCCGAGCAGGGGCATTGAGAAGCGGTTGAGATAGCCCTGAGCCACCACCCTTGCCCCCGCAGGCAGCAGTTGAGGGGGCGCGGGCAATGCACCAGGCACGCCCAGCCGCGAAGCCGCCCGCAACAGCCGGAACGCTTTCCTCAGTGTGGGGTTTGTTGGCTGCCGTCGTTTCATGGCCCGGCATGCCCTATTTCCCTGAGTACTTCCTCCGTGTGCTCCCCCAGCATCGGCGGGTGGCGGCGTATGGTGGGCGGGGTAGCCTCTAGTTTGAGTGGGGAGGCCACCATACGTACAGGGCCGATGCCGGGGTGTGGAACTGTTTGCAGCATGCCGCGAGCAGCCGCCTGCGGGTTGTCGAGGGCTTGAGCTACAGTGTTGACCGGGCCGGCAGGTACGCCTGCCTCCTCGAACAGCGCAAGCCAATCTGCTGTGCCGCGCTCGGCCAGGATGCCCTGCAAGATGTCTGTTAGCTCGCCTCGGTGTCGCACCCGGTCGGGGTTGGTGGCGAAGCGAGGGTCGGCTGCCAGGTCGGGGCGTTGGAGGGCCTGAGCCACGCGCTGCCACTGCCGGTCGTTGCCCACAGCGACGATCACCCAGCCGTCGAGGGTGGTAAACGTCTGGTAAGGCACTATATTAGGGTGGGCATTGCCCATTCGCTGGGGCGCTTCGCCCGAAACAAGGTAGTTGCCGGCCGCATTTGCCAGCCACGCCAGGTGCGAGTCGAGCAGCGAAATGTCTATCTGCTGCCCCTGGCCGGTGAGGTCGCGCACCCGCAGCGCCGCCAGTATCGCCGACAGCGCGAACATGCCCGCCGTGAGGTCCACAATCGCCACGCCCACTTTGGTGGGAGGGCCGTTTTCCTCGCCGGTGATGCTCATAATGCCGCCCACACCCTGCATGGCAAAGTCGTAGCCGAGCAGGGCGGCCAGGGGGCCGGTGCGCCCGTAGCCTGAAATGGAGCAGTAGACCAGGCCCGGATTGCGCGGGGCAAGCTCTTTGTAGCCGAGGCCCCACCGCTCCATCGCGCCCAGGCGGAAGTTCTCCACCAGTATGTGGCTGCTCAAGGCGAGCTTTAGCGCCGCGCTCCTGCCCTGCGCCGTCTCCAGGTCGAGCGCTACGCTGCGCTTGTTGCGGTTGCAGCAGAGATAGTAGGCCGATTCTCCACCCTGGTAAGGCGGCCCCCAACGGCGGGTGTCGTCCCCTTCCGGCGACTCGACTTTGATGACGTCGGCCCCCAGGTCGCCCAGCATCATCGTGCAGTACGGCCCGGCCAGCACCCGCGACATGTCGAGCACGCGAATGCCCTCCAAAGGCATGGGCAGAGAGGGTTCAGGTTGAGCGCTCATAGCGATGCCAGTATGTCACAGGGCTGTGCGCCAGTCAAGAGGGTCCCGGCGCTCCCTTCGCTGGCGGCTAGCGTTCCCAGGCGGTGGTTTCCCAGGCATCGTGAGCGTCCTGTTCGGGCAGCCAGGGCGGAAGGGGCATCAGCAGGTGCTCGGACAGCGAGTAGACGTATGGCTCGTACATGCGGCGCAGCTCGGCCAACCTCACCAGGGGGTTCTCTCCCCTGAGCAGGTCCATCTCCTGGCGGTCCAAAACGGCGATGAGTTGGGCCAGGGCGCTGGGCGGCAGGCGGTCCGGCGCGGGCATACGGGGTGGGGTCTCGAATATCTGGCTCAGGTCTACGGCGGCGTGGCGGGCCATCGCGAAAGTAAGTTGCGCCTGCCGGCTGTCTTCTCCTTCCGGGCCTGCCATCACCAGCGCACAGGTGTCGAGCACCACAGTGAGGGCCGCTACCCACGATTGGTGCTCGTGTTGCGAGCGGAAGTAGCCCAGCACCGGATACGAAAGCTGGCTTTCAAGCAGTTGTGCCGACCACCGCTCCCAGTCACGGAGGAACTCTTTGAGAGCCTCCGTGTCCGCCCCTCGGCAGTGCCTGGACAACAGGGCGACGGCTGTGGGCGGCGAGCCTGCCCGCCCGTCGAGCAGCGATACGTTCACCTCGCGAGCGGAGAAGGCTCCGTTGAGGGCGGGCAGGTAGCCTATGATAAGGGCGAGGAAGCTGAAGCCAAGCCCCGCTTCCATGATAGAGACCGCGCGGCTCAGGGGCGAGGCCGGCGTGATATCGCCGAAGCCCAGGGTAAAGAAGGTTGCCCCGCTCATATATAGGTCGCTGAAGAAGTCGTAGATGTTGCCGTCGTAAGAAGAGCGCAATTCGGAGCCAAGCCCCCAGTAGACGGCTCCGAACCCCAGCACCAGCACAACGGCCCACACGCCGATAAGGGAGATCAGATAGAGCGGCCCGTAGAAGCTGAGAAAGCCCTCTCGCCTGCTGCTGCCCCGCATCTTGCGCGCCAGCGAGGACCAGGGCAGCCAGGTTACTTTGTAGAACAGCCGCGCCAGTCTGACGCGCTGCATCACCCGCCTCGGCAGCACAACCGTCTCGAAGCCGTCCTGCAGCACGACAAGGATCAGCACTATACCTGAGATAATAGCCAGTGTGTTCATCTTACTTTTGCGTTGCGGTTCCCCACCAAACTCTATTTGAGAGGCGCATCACCTGAGCCTCGGCATGACTTTGTTGACGAACCGCTCCAAACCGGCGGTGCTGGGGTAGTCCATAAAGCGGATCATAAAGTGGTCGACCCCGGCATCGCGGTAAGCCTCAAGCTCGCGTGTCACCTCGTCGGGGTCGCCGGCCACGATGTGCA